>CAMCQH010000012.1 GCA_945877035.1 uncultured Clostridium sp.
TAAGCATTCATAATGCTTTCAAAGATTTTTTTATTTCAAAACTGTCAAACTCCCGTGTCTCAAATTCTATTCAATGGGATGAAATCCCAATCCCTTTTTGAAAAGTAAAAATATGTCGAAAAAAGTAGAAAAATTTGTAAAGCAAATTTGCATGAATTTATTGAGAAAAATGTCGATTTATGATATTATATATTCGGATAATAAAAAATTATCGGAAGTTATTTTTATAGGGGGAAGAAAAATGACTCCAGAAGCAAAAGCAAGAGAGGTAATTGATAGGAAATTAGAAGAAGTAGGATATGTTATACAAGATATGAGCGAATTTAATCCTGCAGAATCTTTGGGTGTCGCCGTAAGAGAGTTTCCTACTAATTCTGGACCTGTTGATTACCTATTATTTATAAATAGAATGCCAGTAGGTGTTATTGAAGCTAAAAGAACAGAGGAAGGTCAAAATCTTGTTTCGGTAGCAGAACAATCACTTAGATATGTTGAAAGTGGATTGAAATATGTTGTTAATCAACCAAAATTAAGATTTGCATATGAAGCTACAGATGTAATAGTTAGATTCTGTGACTATGCAGATGAAAAAGCAAAATCAAGGGAAGTATTTACATTTCATAAGCCCGAAGTATTATTAGAACTTTTACGAGAAGAAGATACATTAAGAAATAGATTAAAAAGATTTCCTGAATTTGATTCAACAGGTTTTAGAAAATGCCAAACTACTGCAATTGAAAATCTTGAAAAGTCATTTCAAGAAAACAAACCAAGAGCGTTAATTCAAATGGCAACTGGCGCAGGTAAAACCTTTACAGCTATTTCAGCGGTATATAGGTTATTAAAATATGGAAAAGCTAAAAGAGTATTATTTTTAGTAGATACTAAAAACTTAGGAGAACAAGCTGAAGAAGAATTTAGAAAATATAAACCTAATGATGATTCAAGATTGTTTCCTGAGTTATATAATGTTGTAAGATTAAATTCTTCAAATATATCAGATGATACGCATGTATGTATTAGTACAATTCAAAGAATGTATTCAATTTTAAGAGGAGAGTCTTTAGATGAAAATTCTGAAGAGATTTCTCCAAGTGAAATAGACTATACACATCAAAGACCAAAAGAAGTAATGTATAATTCAAAGTATTCACCTGATTTCTTTGATTTTATTATTATAGATGAATGCCATAGATCTATTTATAATGTATGGCAACAAGTACTAGATTATTTTGATGCATTTTTAATTGGACTAACAGCCACACCTGACAATCGAACATTTGCGTTTTTCAATCAGAATATAGTTAGCGAATATACTCATGAACAAGCGGTTATTGACGATGTAAATGTTGGCAGACAAGGTACTTATGTTGTTGAAACTGAAATAGGTCAAAATGGTGCTACAATCACTAAAGATTTAGCTCAAACAATTCAAATAAGAGAAAGATTATCTAGAAAGAAAAGGTGGACTCAATTAGATGAAGATATAGATTATAAACCTAGTCAATTAGATGCGGATATAGTAAATCCTTCTCAAATAAGAAGTGTTATAAGAATTTTTAAAGAAAAAGTTACGACTGAGATGTTCCCTGGCAGAGAGGAAGTCCCTAAGACTTTAATTTTTGCTAAAACAGATAGTCATGCAAATGATATTATAGATATAGTTAGAGAAGAATTTGGTGAGGGTAATGAATTTTGTAAAAAAATTACTTATGGTTCAGATGAAAATCCTAAATCAATTTTAAATTCTTTTAGAAATGATTACTATCCTAGAATAGCAGTTACAGTTGATATGATTGCTACTGGAACAGATGTAAAAGCTCTAGAGTGTTTAATTTTTATGAGAGATGTTAGAAGTAAGAATTATTTTGAACAAATGCTGGGACGTGCTACGAGAACATTGAATTATGATGATTTACATAAAGTTTCTCCTTCTGCGAAAGAAAGAAAAAAAGGATATATAGTTGTTGACGCTGTTGGTGTTACTAAATCACAAAAAACAACATCTAGACAACTAGAAAGAAAGCCTTCTGTTTCAATTAAACAACTTATGAATTCTATAGCCATAGGAGAAAAAACAGAAGATAACTTAACTTCTTTAGCTAATAGATTTTTGCTTTTAGATAAAACATTCGAAGATAATGAAAAAGAAGAAATTGAACAACTTTCAAATGGCTTATCTCTAAGAAATATGGCAAGTAATTTATTAAATGCTTTTGATGATGACCAAATAGAGATGGAATCTAATAAAGAAGAATATGCTAACTATACAGATGAAGAAAAAATAGAAAAAGCACAAATGTCTTTGATAGAAAAAGCTGTGGAACCAATATATAATCCTAAACTTCGTCAAAGAATATATGATATGAAGAAAACTCACGATCAGGTTATTGATGATGTTAATATTGATAAAGTTGTTTATGCTGGATGGGATACTTCAAAAGCAGAAAATGCACAAGAAATTATAAATAGATTCCATAGTTTTATAGAAGAAAATAAAAATGAAATAGAAGCATTGGAAATAATATACAATCAAATGTATAAAAACAGACCAATTACTTATAAAATGATAAATGATTTATATGATAAGTTAACTAGTTCACCATATTATTTGACAAGAAATAAACTATGGAGTGCATATGAAGAACTATATCCTAATAAAGTAAAATCGAGAGTTGATGATAAGTTAGCTGATATTATTTCATTAATTAAATTTGAATTAGGGCAGAATGATTCATTGCAATCTTTTGCTAGTTTGACAAATAACAAATTTAAAAAATGGATTTTTGATAAGAATTCAGGATATGGACAATTTACTGAAGAGCAAATGGATTGGTTAAGAAAAATAAGAGACCATATAGCTCTCTCAATGCATATTCAAAAAGAAGATTTAGAGTTGACACCTTTTAATAATATGGGTGGATTACAAAAATATTATCAATTATTTGGTAACAACTATGAGATTATACTGGAAGAATTGAATTATGCATTAGTAGCTTAATAGAGGAGTAAAAAATGAGTGAAGAAAATATAAGTACAATAAATAAAAAAATATGGAACATGGCGGATGTTTTAAGAGATGATGGAGTCTCAAATATCGACTATTTGGAACAAATAACATATCTTTTATTTTTAAAAATGTGTGATGAATATAGTAAACCGCCATTTAATAAAGATATGAAAATTCCAGAAAGTTGTAAATGGGAAACATTAACAAATAAGAAAGGTGCAGAACTTGCAAAACATTATAAAGAAGTGCTTGAAACTTTAGGAGAACAAGATGGAATATTAAAAGAAATATATGGTTCTGCTCAAAATAAAATAAATACACCAGCTATGTTATTAAGAGTTATTAATTTGATAGACAAAGAGACATGGACAGCATTTTCAACAGATGTTAAAGGTGCAATTTATGAAGGTTTACTAGAAAAAACATCTAGTGATATTAAAAGTGGAGCTGGACAATATTTCACACCTAGACCACTTATAAATGCAATGGTTAAATGTATAGCTCCAGAACCAAATAAAAATATCTGTGACCCTTGCTGTGGAAGTGGTGGATTTTTGATTTCATCTAAAAACTTTATCGAAGATAATTATGTTTTAGATGAAAAGCAAAAAAACTTTCTGAAATATGAAACTTTTAGAGGTTGGGAAATTGTTCCTATAACATATAAGATGTCATTAATGAATTTATTTCTGCATAATATAAGTGATTTTGCTGGAAAATCTCCTATAACAAGAGCAGATTCTTTATTATCTGATCCAGGGGAGAGATTTGATTATGTATTAACAAATCCACCATTTGGAACTAAATCAACAATTACTTTTACTAATGAGGAGGGAGACCAAGAAAAAGAAGATACAGTATATAACAGACAAGATTTTTGGTGTACTAGTTCCAATAAACAATTTAATTTTTTACAACATATACGCACAATTTTAAAAACAAATGGAAAATGTGCAGTTGTAATGCCAGACAATATTTTATTTGAAGAAGGTTCAGGTGGACTTACTATTAGAAAAAAGTTACTTGAAACAACTAACTTACACACAATATTAAGATTACCTACAGGTATATTTTATAAACCAGGTGTTAAAGCAAATGTACTATTTTTTGATAACAAAGCAGCTAGCCCAGAGATACAGACAAAAGAAATTTGGTATTATGATTTTAGAGCAAGGAAGCATTTTACATTAAAGCAAAATCCATTAAAAGAAAGTGATTTAGATGAATTTGTAGACCTATATTGTTCTAACAATATAAAAAATAGAAAAGAAACTTGGAATAATGAAAATCCTGAAGGCAGATGGAGAAAATTTACTTATGACCAAATAAAAAATGATTATAAGTTTAACTTAGATATTTCATGGATTAAAGATGATGATGACGGATTAGATGATATAACACTTGAAGATATTTTTAATGAAATAAAAATTGAAAGTGAACAAATCGCTAAGACTGTTGAAGAATTAGAGAAAATAATAAATGAGGTAAAATAACATTGAATACAGAATTATTAAAGAAAAAAATCCTTCAATTGGCTATGCAAGGTAAACTGGTTGAACAAGATGAATCAGATGGAACAGCAGAAGAGTTAATAAACCAAATTCTTGAAGAAAAAAAGAAATTAATGGCTGAAGGTAAGATAAAAAAAGAAAAATTATCAAGGATATACAAAAATCCTACTGATAATCATTATTATGAGAAGTTTGAAGATGGGAAAATAATTGATATTTCAAATTTAATTCCTTTTAGTATACCTAATAATTGGTCTTGGACAAGATTAAAAAGTATTTTTCAATTTATAAATGGTGATAGAGGGAAAAATTATCCATCAAAAGAAAAGCTATTAATTGATGGAAAAATTCCTTTTATTAGTGCAATAAATATGGAAAATAATTCAGTAAAAAAAGAGGGATTATTATTTGTATCAGATGAACAATATAATAAATTAAGAACTGGGAAATTACAAAAAAATGATTTTGTATTTTGCTTAAGAGGTTCACTAGGCAAGCATTGTAAATATAATTATGATACTGGAGCAATTGCTTCATCTCTTGTAATTCTTAGAAAAATTGGTGAAATTTTAGATGATTATATATCACTTTACTTGGATTCACCTTTAATTACTCAAGAGATAAACTCTACTAATAACGGTACTGCTCAACCTAATTTAGGAGCAAGAGATGTAATGGAGTATTTAATTCCAGTTCCACCACTTCAAGAACAATGTAAAATAGTAAAGAAAATAGAAAATTTAATATCAAATATAAATCAAATAGAGAAATCTTTTGGTATTATAAATGCCAACAAAAAAATTTTAAAAGCTAAAATTATAGACCTAGCAATCAAAGGGAAATTAACGCAACAATTATCTACAGATGAGCCATCATCAAAACTAATCGAAAAGATTGTAGATGAAAAACATAAATTGATGAAGGAAGGAAAAATAAAGAAAGAGAATCTTTCTATTATTTATAAAGATGATGATAATCAATTTTATGAGAAGTTTGATGATGGAAAAATTGTAAACATAACGAAAGAATTACCTTTTAAAATACCAACTGGTTGGTCATGGAGTAGATTGAGAAATATAGGAATATATAAAAAAGGTCCTTTTGGAAGTTCTTTAATAAAAGATATGTTTGTTCCTAAAAGTAATAACACAATAAAAGTTTATGAACAGAAAAATGCTATCAATAAAGATTATACGTTAGGAAATTACTATATTACAAAGCAATACTTCGAACAAGCCATGAGAGGATTTGAAGTTGAACCTGGAGATATTATAGTTAGTTGTGCAGGAACAATAGGTGAAACGTATATTCTTCCATCTGATATTGAAAAGGGAATTATAAATCAAGCCTTAATGAAAATGAAAATCTTTAATAACATAAATATTGATTTTTTCTTGATGTATTTTGATCAAATTCTTAAAAAAGAATCAATTAAAAATGGTAAAGGAACAGCAATGAAAAACATTCCACCATTTGCTGTGTTTAAAGAATATTTAATACCTATTCCTTCACAGGAGGAACAAGAACGTATTATAGAAAAGAAAATTAGCATATTTAATTACATTAAAACAGCTGAATAATCAGCTGTTTTGTTTACCAATCAATAATTTTATTTATAATTTCTTGTTGCTCTGTGCTAGTTCTTCTTAAATAAATTCTTGTTGTTTCAATACTCTCGTGTCCCATTAAATCTGCAAGTAGAGAAATATCATTAAATCTTTCTAAAAAACTTTTAGCAAAACGGTGTCTAAAAGAATGAGGATATATTACTTTAGGATTTAATCCATATTTAATTCCTAACTTCTTTAATTCACAACTTAAGCCACGAGTAGTAATTCTATTTCCATATTTATTTCTAAAAATAAAACCATTAGTTAATTCAATGGAGTCAAACCATTTTAAAGCTTCTATTTGCAATTTCTGTGGAATATAAATTCTTCTTAATTTTCCACCTTTAGAATATAAGTCAAAATATCCTATTTTTACATGCTCAACTTTAAATTGAATTATTTCACTAACTCTAGCACCAGTAGCAGTAATAAATCTTATCACAAAATACCAATAATAGTTTTTATCTTCCAATAAACACTTTTTAAAATATTCATAATCAGCTTCACTAATAACATTTTCTAAAAAATTTTTCTGTTGTAACTTCAATAGTGATAGTCTTAGATGTTCTTTTTTTATATATTTTAAATATGTATTTATTGCTTGTATTCTTAAATTTGCAGTTTTTATTTTATAATTATCAACTAGAAATGTTTTATATGATTTTAAATTTTTTTCATTGACAATTAAGTATTTTGATTGGTATTGTTTCACTGCAAAAAGATATACTTTAATAGTATTTTGAGATAAGTTTTTCTTTTTTAAATAATCATAAAAAGAAAATGACATACTGAAACCCTCCTTTCCAATATATCATTATACTATTATAATATGTTAAGTAATTGTTGAAGTTGAAAAACCATTCTTTTTTGTTCTTCTAATGGTGGTAATGGAATTAACGTTGTTTCTATTCTTTTTATTGCTAATTTTGGTTGGGCAACTTGAGTAGTTTTATCAGTAAATTGACTTTGAACAAAATCTGAATTAATGCAATACATTAAATATTTTTTTTCAATAGGTTCAATGTTTGTTAGTTTTACAGCATTCTCTGTCAAATTCATATTATCGAAGAAATCAGGTACAATACCAACTTTTCCAATTGTCCCAGCAATAGTTAAATATAGATCTTTTTTTGAAATAGTATAATTCTTTATCTTTTCAAAAACATCATCAGAAATATATTTAATATCTTGTTTTGTTATTGTATTGTTTTTCATGTCAGAAACTCGTATATAAATATGCTTAGTAATATTTTTAGAAAAAGAGCTACCTTTTGGAATTCTTTTTCCACCTTTAACAGATAAAAGTGCATTTAATCTAGTCCATCTCCAATTTTCTGGCAACTTAAAAGGTATAGAATTAGTAATATTTATACTTTTTCCATCATCAAACTTCTCATAAAATTGATTATCAGCATCTTTATAAATAACAGAAAGATTCTCTTTCTTTATTTTTCCTTCCTTCATCAATTTATGTTTTTTATCTACAATCTTTTCGATTAGTTTTGATGATGGCTCATCTGTAGATAATTGTTGCGTTAATTTCCCTTTGATTGCTAGGTCTATAATTTTAGCTTTTAATTTTTCTTGTAATTCTTTAATTGTATTATATTTAGTATTTATTATTTCAACAGCATCAAAAAGTTTTTCTATCTTGTCAACAATTCTTATTTGTTCGCTTAAAGGTGGAATTGGTATTATACAATTACCTATTATTTCAAGTGTAAGATTAGGTATTGCAACAGCTTTAGTTTGTTTTATTAAACTTTCTTGAACTAAAGAAGAACTTATTATTAATTGTGCAAATTTTACTAAAACATCCTCTTTTTTAATAAATCTTATAAAACAAACTGCTTGATTGGTATTAGCAGGCAATTGATCCTTTGTTATAATTGCACTTCTACCTAAAGTCCCAGCAATACATATTAAAAGGTCTTTTTCTTCTAATATAGACCTTTTTAAAGTGCTATTATGGGTTTTTTCATCAATATACATTATATTATCTAATGAAACGTATCCATTGCCTTTAACATTTTCAGCTCTTAAATAATTAATTCCTTTTTCAATATATGCGTTTTTGCCACCTCTAGGCGTTGTTCCTTTTGAGATAATAGATGAAATGTTTTTTAGTCTAACGTATTCCCATTCAGAAGGTATCTCATAGTAAATCTGATTGGTAATATCAATTTTCTTCCCATCTTCAAACTTCTCATAATAATGATTATCTGAAGAAATATAGTAAATTAATTGAAGTTATGATATAATTTTGTTGAATGGAGGAATGAATAATGTCAAAATTAAATGTAGATCAAAAAAATATATGTGCATTATTGGGAGATAAAAAATCAGATTTTGTAATTCCAGATTATCAAAGACCTTATGCTTGGACTGAAGAAGAATGTCAAACATTATGGGAAGATATTTTTGAGTTTTCTTTTCCAGAAGGAAAGTATAATCAATTTAATAATGATGAAGAATATTATTTAGGACCAATAGTTACATTTAAAAATGATAATGGAAAATTAGAAGTAATTGATGGACAACAAAGATTAACAACATTAATGCTACTATTAAGAGCTTTTTATGTTAGATTTGGTTCTATGAAAACAGAAGAATCAATGAAAACGAAAGAATTAATTGCAAAATGTTTATGGAAAACAGATGAATTTGGTACAGCTAATTTAAATGAATTAAAAATTGATTCGGAAGTTGCTACAGATAATGACAAAGAAGAGTTTCTAGAAATATTAAAAACGGGTGAAGTTAGAGATAATCAAAAAAGTAAATATGCAAATAATTATAGATTTTTTCAGAAAAAGATAGAAGAATTCTTGAACGAGTATTTAGATGTATTTTCATATTTACCTATTAGAATACTTAATAATTGTATCTTACTACCAATAGAAGCAGATAATCAAAATACAGCATTAAGAATATTCTCAACTTTAAATGATAGGGGATTACCTTTATCAGATGCGGATATATTTAAAGCACAATTTTATAAATATTATTCTGCTAAAGGCGAAAAAGATGCTTTCATAAAAAAATGGAAAGAACTAGAGGAAACTTGCGAAAAAATATTCAAACCACAACAAGGAACGCCAATGGACGAACTATTTACAAGATATATGTATTTTGAAAGAGCTAAACAGGGAAATAAATCTTCTACAACAGAGGCTCTAAGAAAATTTTATGAAAAAGATGATTATGCAATATTAAAAAAAGAACAAACTTTAGATAATTTATCAGCATTAGCTGATTTCTGGAATGATATAGCTAATCAAGATGAAGAGAGATTTTCAAAGAAAATATTAAGAAAACTATTTATACTAAATTATGCTCCAAATGGTATGTGGAACTATTTTGTTTCGGTGTACTTTATGCAAAATAAAGATCCTGAGAATCAGCTAGATGAAGAGAAATTCTATAACTTCCTAGATACGATAATTCCATTTATTTGGGCTTATGCAGTATACAATCCTGGTGTAAATGCTTTAAGAACTCCAGTATATGCTGAAATGATAAACATAGTTAATAATAAAGAGGTGACATTTGAAGAATTTAAGTTTGAATTATCTGCAATTAGAAATTCTATTGAAAATTACAGATATTTGAATCAAAGACCAATAACAAAATCTATGTTAATATGGTGGGCTTTTCAAAATGATCATCAAGAATTACTTGAATTATCAAGTACATTTGAAATAGAGCATATTTTTGCAAAAAATAGACAAGAAAATGAAAAGAGTTTAGCTAATCCTGAAAATATTGAAACTTTGGGAAATAAATCTATATTAGAGAAAAGAATAAATATAAGAGCCTCAGATTATAGATTTGAAGATAAAATAAAATATTATAAAGGATTTACAAATTCAAGAGGAGTACATAAAGAAGGTACAAAAATAAATGAATTATTATCTATGGCTTATAATAGAGAAGATTATACTGAACATGATATAATGGATAGAAATAATAATATAATAGAATCTTTTCTTAATTATATGAAAACTAAAAACTTAATAAAATAATTAGAATATTCAGAAGTAAAAATACTTTTCATAATCAATAATAAATTGGTTATGGAGAATATTTTTATTTTGTATTCAAAATTTATATATAAAAGCTAATTGACATAATCAACAAAACATTATATAATCCGACTTAAAAATATTCATTTAAGTCGGATTATTTTTCTATAAATTTGTAAAAAGACTTAAATATAAATAAATTCATTTGAATAGCAAAATACAAAAGATTAAAAATAAAGCTTATTATCTTCGAGATTTATAATTTAAATTTTGTTATTATATGTTTAATCAAATATTTGATTAAGTTTGAAAGGAGAATAATATGAATAATTTAATAAGAGTATTTAATAAAGCAATAGAATACATTGAAGAAAAAATAAAAAATAGTGAAGAAATAACTAACAAAAATATTGCTGATGTTTGTGGATATGAGCAACATTATTGTTCGAAGATTTTTCAAAAATATGCTAATATGAATATTCAAGAATATGTAAAAAGAAGAAAAATGTCATTTGCATTTGGAGATTTAATAACATCACATAAAAATATTGCAGATATTGCAGAAAAATATTTATATAGTGCGGATGGATTTACAAAAGCTTTTAAAGATGTCTTTGGAATTACTCCAATACAATTGAGACGTAGAGAAAAAATAGAAAATATAAGTAATAAATTTTTAAATTTAATGTATATTGAAGATTATTCAAAATATATAGGTGAAGTTAAAGATTATACTATTGCAGATGAAGAAGAAATGAAATTTATAGGAATTTCTGATATAGATTTGCTTTCAGAAAATATTCTTACAATAGAAAATGATTTTGAAGATATGGCTATTATTAATGGAAATGGGAAGGTGTTTGAATTATATTATTATTTAGATGAGGAAAGAACAGCTCCAGATACATTTTACGGAAATTATTATAGTCCATTTGGATACTATCCTAAAGATTTTAGGATTATTAAAGTACCAAAGCAAAAATGGGTTAAATTTAATGAGGAGAGTATTAATAAAGATATTACTATAAGTGCTATAAAATCGTATTTTCATAATGAATGGATAAAAAAACATAAAGAATATGAAATTGATGATAATTATGAAATTGCATTTGAATGCTATAATGATGAATATTTGGAAGATAATTATCAATTAACGAGGTGTGAAGTATGGTTTCCAATAAAAGAAAAGAAATAATTATTGATTCAAATATGACAATATCCGAGTTAAGTTTGCTTTTTCTTGAAAATAAGTATAATAAAATTTCTTATAATAGTTATGGTAATTATCAAGATAGATTAAAAATAATAAATGAATATTTAGGAAATATAAAATTAAGGGATTTTAGAAAGGATAGAATTAATGATTTTGAAAATTATCTCAATAATGAAAGAAAATGGAACTACACCTTTAAACCATCAAATATAACGATTAATGAGATAATGAATGTTCTCAATCAATTACTAAAAGCAGCAATTAGATGGAATTTACTTGATAAAGATTATAATTGCATTGTTAAAGAAAAAATAAGTGAAGATGAAAGAATTAATTTAAAGAAACTACAAGATCAAATTAATGATTTTCAAAAAATCAGGATAACAAATAGTTTAGACATAATTTGGAACACAAAGAGGTGATTGTTATGAGTAATAAAACTGAATATGATACTATTTTAGCTTTGGCTAGAAAAAGCAATTTTAAAAAGATAATGATTATAAGAGATAGTTGGAATACTGGAAATTGGTGTATTGTTAATTCAATAGAAATCAAACCTGATGGTGAACATTGTAAACCTTATGGATATATAAAATATTCAAATGGGAATACTTTTAAAGGCTATTTTCCAGCTGATAATACATATTCTTGGAAATTGATAAAAGTATTAGATGAAAATATGAAAGTTATTAAATCAAAGAATGAAATATAAAAGTAATAAAATAATTAATTTTGCTTTTTTTGATATAAAGTTACACGTTTCGACAAATTTTATATATTTAATGATATATAATGTTCTAAAATAAGAAAGAGGGAAATATATGAAAAAATACGAATTAGAAGCAAATGATATCAATATTCATAATTCATTAATAGATGATAAATTAGAAAATAAAGAATATTTAAGTAGTCTTATAAGATTAATTTCAAATATAGATGATAACGAAGTTATTTGTATAGATGGTTATTGGGGAGTTGGAAAAACATTTTTACTTAAGCAATTAATGTATTTAATAATGCATTATAAAGAGAATAATAATCAAGAACAATTTAAAGTTGTTGAAGCAGAAAAAGATGTTTTAATTAATATATGTGACAATAATATGGTATTCTATTATAATGCATGGGAAAATGATGATCACAGTGACGTTTTGGAATCAATTATTTATAATATATTAAACTGCTATCCAAAATATAAAAATGAAGTTACAAGTAAATTTGATAAAGAAGAAACTGTTAAAGAAGTATTAAATATTTTAACAAAAATTGTATCAAGTAAATTTTTTAATATAGATTTGAGTGCTGAAAAAATAGATAGAATAAAAACATTTAATGACTTATCAGATGAGATTAATACATATGAAAAAAGAAAATCATTATTTGAAAAATTGGTAAATAAAATTCTATCTGGCAAAAGAATGATATTAATTGTAGATGAATTGGATAGATGTAATCCATACTATGCTACTAAATTATTAGAGACTATTAAACATTTTTATAATTTATCTAATGTAACAGTAATTATAGCATCAAATAATAAAGAACTACAAAATACTATAAAAAAACAATATGGACAAAATTTTAATGCTTATATTTATTTGAATAGATTTTATGATTATATAATGACAATAGATAATAATAGAAGTATTGATTATGCAAAAAAATATTTAGAATATAGAACGGAAACTTATTTGCCTCATGAGGTATTTTATGCGATGATAGAAAAATATCAATTTTCATTAAGAGATTGTAATAGATATAGAGTATTATATGATACAGCAGTAGAATATATAGAAAACACTGATAAAAGAAATTTCTTCTTTAATAAAAAGGAAAATCACTGTATTTATAGTATAATTCTTCCAATTATTTATGCATTCAAGATTAAAGATATTGATGCATATAATCAATGCTTAAATAGACAAACTAAGAAACTTGAGGAAGCGTTATATTACTTAAATGATTATTTCAATAAAAAAGGTCATGGAAGATGGTTGTTAGAATTTGTTGAAATAAATAAGCAAAACGAAGAAATTACAGATGAAGAGATAATAACAGAAATATCTAATACATTTAATAAAGTTCTTAATTCAGGTGGAATAGATAAGTTGTTTTTAAGGGCAATACGAGTTAGTTTATAATAAAAAAGTGTGAAAGTGAACTATTAGATAAATAGTCAATATTCACACTTTTTATTTTATAAAATATACTAAAGAGTTATATTATCCTATTATTTCAGATACAGGATAATACTAAGAAAATTAACTGACTTTAGTATCATCGTCTCAACAGCAAACACATTCCTATGCTGTTGTATAGGTAAATATCGGAATCTGTGGATATTTACCTTGTTAATTTTCCTTCACTTTAGACCTTTTTAAGTAACTATTCAAAATTTTTCCTATTTACTACACATAAAGAATTGTAAAACTATTTGTAATATATAAACTATTAGATAGATTACTTATCTATAATAAATTAAAACAACATAATAATATCAAATAAAATGAAAATTGTAAGTGTATTTATTTAATAAAATTATAGTTATCTTAAAAAGGTTATGGGCTTAAAACTTTATATTTAATTTAACTTGTAAAATTGCTTAACAAGACCCAGTGGATTACAAATCGATATCAAATTCAATACTATTTAGTTTTGAAATTTCAAAATCAGTATTTCGAATTTTTTCATCTAATTGCTGAATTTGAGATTTGATTTCTTCTTGATTGTAATTGATTTCTTGAATTTGAAAATATGAGTTATTTACTTCAGTAACCCTTTGCTTCAAATTGCGATAATTTAGCAATGTCTGCAAATTATCTTTTAATTTTCTTAAGTTACTATTTTCAACTATTGCAGATTGAATTGTTCTACCATCAGAAAGCTTAAATGAATTGTTCTTTTCATAAAGTATGCTTTTTAGTTTAGAAATCTCATTAGCTAATCTATTAACTTCAGATAATTCTTCATCAAAATCTTTTTTATTGTCTTCAACTATATTAGTAGTGCCATTCAATTCTTGAATAGAAGTATTTAAAACATGTTTTTTTAATGCATAAAACAAAGATGAGTATTGTCGTTCATTTTCATCAATTAAACACATTAAACTAGATAAATTTATTTTCATTTCTATCTCCTCCTTAACTTTATTAAATTATAAAACGAATAGAAATAAAAAAGGTCGCATAAAAAGCGACAAAAAAATAACGCTATAGAATAGCGTTGCAGTATGTAAATAGATAATCGTTTATGATATTTAAATCATAAATGTTATTATCTAAACAATAGCATATAATTAGGTCAAATTTGTTTGTACTTAAAGAATAACCAGCTGAGTTTAATAAAGTATTAAATTCAGATTTGTTTAATCTTAAAGAAAAACATAATTTGATAATTACATTCTTTCTAGGAATATAATCCTCATTACATCTAATTTTAGAAAACAACTTACGATCAATATCTACACGCTTGTAAATTTCAGAATCTTTATGACCACTCCTATCTATATAATAGAAAAGAGTTTCATTAAAACTCTTAGATTTACTACAATTTAAATATTCACAAATCTTATTATTCATAAGAACCTCCTCCTTTTTTAATATTATCTACATTTGATAAATTGTAGTTTGAGGCTTATAGCCTAACAAAAGAGAATTTTGTTCCTTGAATATTTAAATTGTAAAACTATTATAGCATATCTTGGGTAGAAAAATCAATAAATTAAAAAAAATTTTAAAATATCTTGACATCGTTACGTAACGATAGTAAAATAAAAATCAGAGAGGTGAGAAAATGGAGTACAAAGTATCAGAACTTGCAGACAAAGCAGGAGTAACAAAAAGAACAATACACTATTATATAAGCAAAGGCTTACTTTTACCACCTGAAGGTAGTGGAGTAAATAGTTTGTATAATGATGAACATCTAGAAAGAATACTTCTAATAAAGAAACTACAGGCAGAATATATGCCATTAAATAAGATAAGAGAATATATTTTAGAAAATCCTACAGAGAAAGTACAAAAAAATGCTAAAGAATTAAAAACAAAGATAGCTAGAGATGAAGGACAGGAAATATACATTAGAGAAAATGTATGTGATATATTTGAAATCCATTATTCAGAAGAAAATGGTGAAAAATATAAACATATCATCGAGAATGTAAAAAAATATGTAGAAAAAATGATGGAGGATTAATATGAATGTTGTAGATTTAAGAGAGTTAGCTCTAAAAAAAGTAAAAATAACAGGTAATGTTATAGGAAAATTTGGTTCATTTGAAATTGAACAAGTCTATAAAAATAATACAAAAGATGTATTAGAAGTAGGGTATACTTTTCCAATAGTTGAAACAGCAACAGTTGTTGGATTCGAAATAAATGTTGGAGATAAAGTTTTAAAGGGTAAATGCAAAGAAAAAGGAGAAGCTAAAAAAGAATATCAGAGAAATATTGTTAAAGGTAATAGTGCATACATGATGGAACAAGAAACAGACAATATATTTAAAATTTCTGTTGGAAAAATTGATAGAGATGAAGAGGTTACTGTAAAAATTCAATATATTGATAAATTTGAAATTATTGATAATACTATACAAATTTTAATGCCTACTTTGGTCACTCCTAGATATAAATCTAATATTACAAGTAAATTAGTTTATGGAAAGGTTGATTATACGATAGATTTTAATATAAATATTGATAAATCATTAAAAAGAAAAAGTATAAATTGCCCAAGTCATAAGATAAACGTAATTGATGAAGATAAAATGGAAAGAGTAGAAGTATTGAACTATGATTTATCTAAAGATTTTAAGTTATTAATAGAATTGAAAAATGAGCTATCATCTAACGCGATTACATCAAAGACAAGAGATGAAAAAGATATGATTTATTTATCATTTATGCCAGAAATATTAGATTCTTACGAGGATAGCGAAAAGGAATATTTATTTATAATAGATGTATCTGGATCAATGATGGGTGAAAAATTAGATGAAACCAAGAGAGCAGTAATTGAATGTTTAAAGCAATTGGATGTTGGAGATAAATTTAATATAATTCCATTTGAATCAGAATTTGAAGCTATGAATGTTAAATCAATTGAGTATAATGAAGAGAATATGAAAAAGGCAATAAGATATATTAATAAATTAGAACCTTTAGGTGGAACAGAAATATTGGATCCTATTAAATTTGCATTATACGAGAAAAATACAGATAAAATAATATTATTATTTACAGATGGGCAAGTTGGAAATGAAGATGAAATAATAAAATTTGTTGAAAATAATATTAATAGAAGTAGAATATTTCCATTTGGAATAGATACAAATGTTAATTCATCATTTATAAGACAATTAGCAAAAGCAGGTAATGGTAAAGCAGAATTAATACAACCTAATGAAAAAATAGATAACAAAATCATTAGAACATTTGCAAGAATACAAACACCTCTGTTAGAAAAAATAACAATAGATTATGGAAGTAATAAGGTTATAGATGAAATAAGAGAAGAAAAATGCTTATTTAATTATGAGTTTTTTAATGTCTTTGCAAAAATAGAAAAAGTACAAGATGATATACAATTAAAAGGCAAAATTCTAGATAAAGAGTATATATGGAAAATTAATAAAGATAATATCAATAGTACAAATGTAGATTTAGAAGTATTATTTGTAAAACAAGAAATGGATAGGCTAGAGGAATATATAAGAAATACATATGATTGTGAAAAAATAGAGAATTATAAAAAAATGATAATAGAGTTATCCGAGAAATACAATATTAATTCTAAATATACATCTTTTATAACAGTATATGAAAGAAAAGATAAATTATTAGAAGTTCCAAAATATCAAGAAACAAAATTAAGCAATAAGTTTGCTAAAGGAGCTATAGTAAATAAAGTATGGGATATGTTTGGTATGGATGAATGTGAAGAAGAGTATGAAGAAGAGGAATGCTGTGATATGGATATATCATCATTCTTAAGGTCAAAAAGTAGTTCAAATAGTTCAAACGACCTTGATATACCTTGCTTCTTAAGAAAGAATAAGGTAGTAAATTCAGAAAGCAAACCAATAGAAGTTAAGAAAACAAATAAAGAGATACTAGAAGAGAAGATTGATGAATACTACAAAGTATTTGTTTCTCAAAATGAAAAATCAATACTAACATTTTTATTATATGCTATATACTATTTAAAAAAGAAAAAAAATAATTTCAACTACAATGATTTATTAAGATTCTTAAAGAATCATAAACAAGAATTATTAGAAAATGAATTATATTTAAAACTTCTATGTTTATGTTATAAACAATTAGAAGATAACAGATTTCTTGATAAAATGGAAACATTGGAGTTAATGAATGAAAACTTTAGAAAGATAGCAGTAACTAATTTAAAAATAAGTGTAGAATTTAAAGAGCTATCTGAAGATGAAATAAAAACAATAGTTGAAAATGACAAAGTAGTTGAGAATATTGATAAAGCGATAGAACATTTAATAACAGCAAATCATTCATGGGTAAGCTGGATGAGATAAATGATTTCTATTTTGGAAAAAACAATAACATAATTAAATAAAAAACTTTCTTTTTTGGAAACAATATGATATAATAGTATTATAATCTAAAAAGGAGAGTTTTTATTATGTTAGGAGATAGAATTAAGTTATATAGAGAAAACAAAAATATGACTCAAAATGACCTCGCTGATATTTTGGAGGTTAGTGCTGGTACAGTTTCAAAATATGAATCAGGTAACTTAGAGCCTAGTATTGAATCGATAAAAAGATTAGCTGAAGTATTTGAAATATCAATTGATGAATTATTAAATGACAAAGAAGATAAATTTGATATTTCTAAAATAAATGTATTAGATATACTTAGAGAGCAAAAAGAAATGAAACTAAAAGGAAATTTATATCACCAAACTCAAGTTTCATTTGCATATAATACAAATCATATTGAAGGAAGTACATTAACAGAAGACCAAACAAGATATATTTTCGAAACAAATACTATTTTATTTGAAGGTGATACAGTTGCAAAAGTAGATGATATATTAGAAACAGCTAATCACTTTAAACTAGTTGATTATATGTTAGATGTAGCAGATAAAAAATTAACTGAAACAATGATAAAAGAATTTCATAAGATTTTGAAAGATGGCACTTCTGATAGTAGAGTAGAATGGTTCAGTGTTGGAGAATACAAACAAAGAGCTAATACAATAGGAAATGGCATTAAAACAACGTCACCAAATAATGTTGAAAAAGAAATGTCAAAATTAATGGATTGGTATAATTCACTTAAACAAGTAACGGCAAAAGAAATAATAGAATTTCATTACAGATTTGAGAGTATACATCCATTTCAAGATGGTAATGGTAGAATAGGAAGAATTATTATGTTTAAAGAATGTTTAAAAAATAATATTATTCCATTCATTATACAAGATGCTGATAAATTATTCTATTATAGAGGATTAAAAGAATACAAAAGTGAAAAAGGATATTTAAGTGATACATGTTTAAATGCACAAGATCAGTATATAAAAATGATAGAGTATTATTTGAAATAAAAGAAGGAAGTAAGTATGGATTTAGATAAACTTTTATTAAAAGAAGATATTACTTATGAAAAAGTTAAAGATTTTATTAGTGAAGAAAATGAAGATAATTACTATAAAATCTTATCAAGAATTAGTAGATTTCCAGAAAATGATGCAAAAATTATATGCAAAGAAATTATAAATAATTCCAAGAATGAAGATATAATAGATAGAGCATGTATGGAGATAATTACGTTTATACAATATGATTATGATTATTATAAAGAAATAATAAATATAAATGCAATAAAAAATATTGATGGAACATGGAATGATGAAATTAAAGATAAATTATTAGATGATTCGGAAAAAGCAATAGTAAGCGTATTTGAAGATTTTTCTAAAGAGCAGCCAGAAAGCATACATTATGATATTAAAATTATAACGAGATTATTAGACAAGTATGATGAAAAATATATTAAAAATTTGAAAATAGATAAAAAGAATCTAATTGAAGTATGTAAGAAAATAAATTACATACTGACAATAAATGTAAAAAATGTTTTAAAATTTTTTTATTCTATAAGCAATGAACATAAATTAAATTTAGGTGAAATCAGCTTGTTTTTAAATGTTTTTTTTGCAAATTATCCAAGTGTTTGTAAGACATTTATTGAAGAAAATAAAGATTATGATTCAAAAACGATATTTATAAAAGATTTAAAAGTTAAAGTAGAACAACATGATAAAGAAGAAAAAATAAAGTATGATATGGAAATTTTTAAACCAGATACTAAAAGAATGATTGAGTATAGAAAATTTCAATTTAAACAAAACAAAGAAATCAATAAACTAGCTAGTAAAAAATCTATAATAGGAAGTTTATTTAAGTCAAATACAATTTTATATGGAAGAAAATATGGATTAGCTGTTGCAACAAAAGACAGCAAAGAAATATCTGTAGGAAGTTTGCATGAATTTAAATATGAATATCCGTATCCAATAGAATACTTAGTAGATCCTGTAGAATATATAGAAAAAATAAATTCATTAAAAGATCTAGGAAGAGGTAAATAGAATGAGATTAATACTGAAAGATTATATCGAAACATTAAAAGAAGAGATAGAATTAGAAACTTTGTTAGAAAATATATTAATAATGAATGATTTTAAGGATATTATACGACCACAAAAAGGAGTAACACAACACGGAGTTGATTTTAGTGCAAAGAAAAATGGAGAAATATATTTATTTGTATTAAAGCAAAAAGATATAGATAAAAATAACTGGAATGCTGGAAATAATGCTGTTAGACCAACATTAGATGAAATACAAGATGTTTATGTACAAAATAGAATAAAAAATCCTAATAGTAAAATTAATATTGTAGTTTGTACAAATGGGGTTATAAAACAAAATGTTCAAGCAGATTGGAATGGCTATATAAATAGAAACTCTACGGATAATATAAAGTATTTATTCTGGGGAATAGATGAACTGACATCTATGACAGAACAAGTTTTGCTAAATGAATACTTATTTGAAGATGATATAAAAAGTGATTTACGAAGGAGTTTGTATTTTTACGAAGAAGATGTTAATTTTGTATATTACAAAAAATTATTAGAAAAATTAATATTAAAGATTAATATATCAGATAGAAGGAAAAAGATATATAGAAAATATTTAATAGTGTATTTGCTAATTAATAAAATGTGCATTGCATATGCATCAGAGAAAAATGTTAAGTTAGCAGAAAAAATGTCTGAAAAAGCATTAATTGTTTTTTGGAATTTTATAATGAAAAATAATTTATATGAAAAAATTGAAGAAATTGATACATTAATTATACTATATAAACAATATGAAGATTGTTGTGAAAACTATTTAGATGAAATAAAAAAGGTATATAATTATAGCCCAAGTTTTCCAATTTATAGTCCATTAGAATACAGAATTACAGTTTATGAAGTGATAGGATTTATTTCATCATATACATATTATTTATATTATTATTATGGCAAGATAAATCAAGTTATAGAAAATGTTAACATATTAATAACAATTATTAATAATAATGCTAGTTTTTTCTATCCTGTATTTGATTTAAATTCTATAGAGATAAATACATTAATCTTTTTATTACAAGAGATTGGAAATAACCAGGCAGAAGCTTTAGTAAATATTCTGACAAATAAAATGATATATAGAATGAATATATCAAAATATTATCCTGTTGAATATGAAAATTATGACAAAGCATTACAAATTGAATTTAATGAAGAAGTAGATGAATTTAATGCAAGTGTATTGATTACAAATTTATTAGAATGGATGTATGTTTTTAAAAATCAAAAAGGTATAGATGATGTTGTAGAATATTTGAAGAAAAAATTTCCTAATTTAACTCTTAATACACTTCAAATAGATTTAAAATATGAAAATTACTATTTTGAAGGAAATATATATGATTCAATAATATCATATGTATTAGATTATGGAGAGAAAATAATGGACGTAAATACTGCAATAAACAAAATACATGATAATAATAAAATAGATGAATATAATTTTTATAAATATGGTTCACTCCCAATATTATTTATTACAGCAAGAAATTATAGAATACCGTTACCTTCAAATATTATCTATAAGTTTTTTGATAAAAATAATAAGGAATAAAATATCTTAATAAAAAGTGTGAAAAATAAAAATTTAAGGCGAGAATTAATCTCGCCTTTTACTATTCTTCAAAACATCCCATAACTAGCTGAGAGCCATCTACAAATCCATTCCTGTAGTATTTTTCATTCCAGTAATACAAATAGTCCATAAAATTTTTATCAAGAATATCCAATTGCTTTTGAACATATTTTTTATTTTGATTTGGCACATTCTTTAATATATTTTCAGATATCTCATCAAAATTAATACAATACTTTTTATCTTGAGGCGATAAAGTACAAAATGCAGTTTCCTCTCTATATTCAAACCATTCTTTTAATATATCATCTTCATTTACTTCTCTAAAATTCATAATAATTATTCTCCTTAACTAAATTTTTTATAAAAGGGATTGGGACTTGTCCCATTGCATAGAATTTGAAAATACGAAAAATTCGTGTGAACAAATTCAGTGCTTGCTAGGACAAGAAATCCACTTTTTACAGATTTTATTTAACAATAAATTAACTCATTAAGTACAATTTCTTCAGCTCTATTTTTAATATTATTCATACATCTAACCCACTCTAATTGGTTATTTTGTTTCAAGTTTTCGTCAACATTTTCTTTCTTAGCAAGTTCATTAATAATCTTTTTTGCTCTATCATTTGCAGTCTTATCTATCTCAATTAGGTACTCTGGTAATGTACCATTTAATATTAAATCACTATATAAACCTAACTGATGTTTCTTTATATACTCTAATTTTAAACGACCATATAATCCAATATGATAATCAGATTCTGTTCCTTTTATTGCTAAATTAGGAATTAAATAATCTCCTTCTTTACGGTATGTTATTTCTTTCATAATCAAAACCTCCAAAATAAATTTTTAGGTTTCCCATTTTAATTTAAAAATATTACGAACATATGTATAAAACCACTTGGGGAAAAGTTGGGGAAAAACTTCTCAAAAAAGTTCCAAAAAATACACAAATGTTCGAGAAACCATTTCCCCAATTTTTATTGAAATATCAGCTAAAACCCTTGATTTCACTAAATTACATAAACCTTTCAACTACGCCTCATAACCCGAAGGCCATTGAACCATACATTTAAACAACGCTAAACCACACAACTTCACCTTGGTTAAAAAAAACCAAGAAAAAGCTATTAACAAATCAAAATAAATATGATAATATACTTTTGGTTATAAATAACCAAAAAAAAGGAAGGATATATATGAATAAAGAAAGTTCTGCATATTTATTATGTGATTTAGGAGTATCATATGTTTTAGCCAAAAAACTTTATGATAATGGAATAAAAATAATTGACTTAAAAAATAATAGTGATATCATAGAAGAGATATTTGGAAAAGGTTCTTTAAAAAAAATCAATGATATAAATACAGCATTAGAAAAAATAGATACTTTAAAATATAATGAATCAATATTTATATTAAATGAATATGGATTATCAATATCTATAATTAAACAATTATTTGAAGATGGGATATTATTAGATGATTTTAATTATAAAATAAAACCAAATGATTTAAGAGATAAATTTTTTTATAAGCCAAAAACTATTGAAAAAATATTTGATGCAATATCAGAATATAAAACTAAACCAGTAAATAATAAAAAATTTTATATAGATTATAGTGATAGAATATATCGAATTTTATCTAAAATATCAAAAAATTATTTTTCATATGAAGAAGTATTAAACATATTAGCTAAAGAAAATTTAAAAATAGATGAAGAAAACTTAGATTATAACTTAAAAATATTACTTTCAAAAGATAAAATTATTATTGAAGATAATATAATTAAAATGAATTATCCTAGTTTAAAAGAGGCAATATCTTTAATGGAAAACAAAGGAAAAAAAGAGATTTTTGAAGGCGTTTTAGCAGGAAAATATTTTGCAGATGTAGGAAAAGAAAAAGGTTTAACAAGAGAAAGGATTAGAAAAGTTTTTACCAAATCTTTAGAGAAAATGCCAAAAACTAAAGAAGATATGTATCAAAATATATTTGAAAAATATGCTTGGGAAAAAGATATTTTTTGTGATGTGTTTAGTGTAGATGGAACAGTTTACGAATATTTAGATAAAAAATATAAAATAGGAAGTAGAAGTTTAGATGAATTAATAGAAAACAATATTCTAGATAATGTTCAAAAAGACATATTAAAAAAACACTTAAAACTAATTACATATCAAGGATATACAATAATAGAGAATAAGAAGAATTTATTAGAATTAATATTAAAGCTGGAAAATCGTCAAATTCAGATTAAAGAATTGTTAGAGATATACAATAAAATAGTGAAAAAATATTTTTTTGATACTTCGCTAGTAAAAATAGAAAGTGATAGAGTTGTAGAAGGGTGTTTAGATAGAAGTAATTATGTTATACAATCACTTAACAGAAAATATAGATATTATGATTATTCATTAATAACAGAAGAAGAAAAAAGACGTTTAGAGGAAATGCTAGAAGTAACAGATGGCATATATTCTTCAAAATTCTTTTATATTCAAGATAATCAATTTATGAAAGAAATTGACATAAAAGATGAATATGAATTACATTTTTTACTTAAGAAAATTAATAATAAAAAATATATTATGTTCAAAAGAATGCCTGAAATATATATAGGAGAAAAGAACAGGGAACAATTTTTATTAAAAGAGATTGCTATGTTATCACCTATAAGTTTAGAACAATTTATTTCTCATATGCAAGAATCATTTGGACATGAACCTGCAAGTATGAATGCTTTGCTACGTAAAGAACCATATAATAAGTATATAACTAATAATATTATAAGCACTGAGACAAAAGCAATTTCTTCTTATGAATTAGAACAAATAAAAAGCAAAATGACGGGTGATTTTTATACAGTTGATGATGTGAAATCAATAATAACAAATGTTATAAAAAAAGATAGCATAGAATATCTAAATAATATGAATTTGAACAAAATTGGATATCAAGTTAGAGAAAAATATGTGTATAAAAAAGATATAAAGTCAATAAACACATATATAAAAGAAAACATATTAAATTTAGAAGTATATCAAGAAGAATTATATGATTTTAAAAATGCAGGAAATTCATATCAATGGACTTTATGTGAACTACTATTAGAAAATGAAGTTTTTAAGATAGCAGATAAGGAGTATATTACAAAAAAAGGATTAATAAAGAGAGGAATTGATATTATACAAATTAAAGAAATGCAAAACAGAATAATAGATTCATATAAAGAAAATGAATATTTTAATTTATATATGTTAGAAAAAAATAAGTTAATAAGTCCAGCAGATTACTTTTGTTTTGATAAGATTTTTATGGAATCCCTATTACGATATACACCTAAAATAAAAGTAATACAAATAGAAGGAAATTTATTATATGTTAAAAGTGAAAAAGATGTTAATCAAAAAGATTTTATCAATTGTGTATTAAAAAAATATGTACCAATTACAATTGATGAATTAATTGATAAAATATATAATGATTACAATATTTTTTTAAAGGACAAGTATGGTATTAGAGCCTTGATAGATAGACAAATATTTTATATAAATGAAGATGAAAAAATTTTTGATAGATAAGGTGAAAATATGGATTTTTTATTGAGAATGTTAGAAGAACAATATGGAACTGAAATAGCTCAAAAAATAATGGAAGGCTATACAAAACAAAGACCAGTTACATTTAGAGTAAACACATTAAAAAGCAATGTAGAAACAATTGAAAACAAACTAAAAGAAGCAAAAATAGAATATGAAAAAACACCATGGAGCAAAGAAGCATTTATCATAAAAAATGTAAGCAAAAGAGAAATACAAGAACTATACATTTATAAAAATGGAGAAATATATCTTCAAAGCTTGTCATCAATGTTGCCACCTATTATATTGAAACCCCAAGAAGGAGCTGATATCTTAGACATGGCAGCAGCACCAGGAGGAAAAACAACACAAATGGCAGCACTTTCCGGAAATAAAGCTCATATTACAGCATGTGAGAAAAACAAAATACGCGCTGAAAGATTAAAATATAATGTGGACAAGCAAGGAACTTCTTGTGTATTCATAATGGAAAAAGATGCAAGATATATAGATGATTTTTTTTCATTTGACCAAATTTTATTAGATGCTCCTTGTAGTGGAAGCGGAACATTAAATATAAATGATAGTAACTTAAAAAATGTATTTACAAAAAAATTAATTGAAAAATCTATTTCATCACAGTTAGCATTATTAAAAAAAGCAATAAAAATATTGAAACCAGGAAAAGAAATAGTTTATTCTACTTGTTCTGTTTTGGCTTGTGAAAATGAGGATGTAGTTAAAAAGGTTATGGCTAGTGAAAATGCTGAAATAGTTTCTATTGATTTTGAAGGAATAGAGAGTATCCCTGTTCTTCCTACTAAAATAGAGGGAACTTTATGCGTTTGTCCAAATGAACTGTATGAAGGATTTTTTGTTGCGAAGATTAGGAGAAAGTAGGGAACAAACAATGAAAGAAAATAAAAAACTATACAAATTTTTAAAAACAATATACAGCAAACTACTAAAAATACTATATAAACCAACAGCATACGGAACAGAAAACATACCAAAAGAAGGACCAATAATCTTTGTAGGAAACCACAGACACGCATTTGACCCAATAGTAGTAATGACACATACCAATAGAATGGTGCATTACATGGCCAAAGAAAGCCTATTTAAAGGAATACATGGAAAACTTTTTGAAAGCATAGGATTAATAAAAGTGCATAGAAACAAAAGTAATCCAATGGCTATAATAGAAGCACAAGAAATTTTACAACAAGGTGGAGCAGTTGGAATTTTTCCAGAAGGCACTAGAAATAGGACAGACCAAGAACTTCTACCATTTAGACATGGTGCAGTTGCCATAGCAAAAGAAACAAATTCTAAAATTATTCCTTTTGCTATAAAAGGAAAATATCGACTGTTCAAAAAAGGACTGTCAATTGAGTTTGGAAAGCCAGTTGATGTTAGCCAAATGGAAATAGAAGAAGCAAATGATTATATAAGAAATGAAGTATTAAATATATTTAGAAAGTAGGAAAATATGAAGAGAATTTTTATAGTAAATGAAAGTGCTGGAAGAGGAAAATGTAAAAAAATAATACCTAATATTGAAAAAGCATGCAAAGATAGGAATATAGATTTTGAAATAAGATATATTTCAAAAGAAAAAAGTGGATATGACATTGCTTTAGAGTATAAAGACAAAGAATATGTTATTTATGTTGTCGGAGGAGACGGAACATTAACACTTGTATTACCTGCTTTAGTTGGTACTAAAAATAAACTTGGAATTATTCCTGCAGGTTCTGGAAATGATACTTACAGAACTATAAAGAATTTGCAAAATAAAGAGACACTAATAGATATAGGAAAAATTAATGATAAATATTTTATAAATGTAGCTTGTACTGGTATTGATGCTGAGGTAGCTAACAATCTTGATAAAATAAGAAACACCATAATTCCCACAAGCCAGATTTATAATGCAAGCATAGTATATACTTTTATTAAATTCAAACATAAAAAGATGAAATTGAAAACTGGTGTAAAAAACATAGATACAAAATATACAATTTTAAGTATTTGTAATGGAGCATATTATGGAGGAGGATTTAATATCGCACCGAAGTCAGCACTAACAGATGGTTTGCTAGATATTTATTATGCGGAAAAAATGTCTAAAATTAACATGATACCATTAATTTTAAGATTAAAGAAAGGAAAACATGAAGGAAAGAGAAGGATTCACAAATTTAGAACAAATCATGTGGAATTAGAACTTGAAGAAGAAATTACTTTTAATGTAGATGGAGAAAAATTAACAGGTAATAAATTTGTAATTGATGTTTTACCAAAAGCTATTACATTATTTAATGATAATGACTTTGTAGAAGAAGTTTTAAAATAATATCTAAAATAAAACAAAGGAAGATTAAAATAATTGAAAATACCAAAAACAATAGTTATAATATAAATGGAAGATGGAGGAATGGAAAATGAAAAATTTATTTATAGAATATCCAAAATGTTCAACATGTCAAAAAGCAGAAAAATGGTTAAAAGAAAATAAAATAGAATATGAAAAAAGAAATATAGTAGAAGAAAATCCAAATAAAGAAGAATTAAAAAAGTGGATAAAGCAAAGTGGTAAAGAAATAAAAAACTTCTTTAATACTAGTGGATTAAAATATAAAGAATTAAATTTAAAAGAAAAATTACTAGATATGAATGATGAAGAAAAAATTGATTTGCTATCAAGTGATGGGATGCTTGTAAAAAGACCACTATTAATTACAGCAAAAGAGATATTAATAGGATTTAGAGAACAAGAATGGAGTGAAAAATTGTATTACAATAAGTCTATTAAATTTTGTAAATGGAGTTGAATGAAAATATAAAATGTTACAATACTAGTCAATTTTTTGAAAAATTAAGAATGTTCGCTTGATTTCAGATAAGAAGTATTGTAATATATTAGCAACCTTACGCTATGAAAGGCTAGCCTTTTCTAAAGGGCGGAAAGGGGGATTAGTCTTGAATAACGCAGACCTAATTTTGCATTTAGTTGAAGAGTTGATAGCAGAAAAAGAAAAAAACATCAAACTACAACAAGAACAACAAAAGCAACAAGTGCAAAAAGATGCTAATGTTAAGACTAATATGTAACAATACATAGTCGGTAGAGTGGGATTCGCAGCCTACTCTATTTTTGTTCAAAAAAAAGTATGTGTATTCGCAGGTACACATACGATTATTCTCGAATAACATCAGACCTTTAATGTTCATTCATTTTGTATTTTTATAATAACACATTATATTGAATTTGTCAAATAATTTTTTGGAAAAGTACAGTGCATAAAAGTAGCATTTTTTTTGTATTTTTTAAGATTTGAAAAAATGCTATTTTGAGAAATAAAGAAATGCTGATTTTTCAATGCTTTTCGGAAATAAAAATGCGATTTGAAGTAGTGGAGGTAGGTAGGCGACACGATAGTGTCGCATATCCTACCAACCTAGACAATTTTTTAAAAAATTTATAGGCTGGTTTTGGAGATAATTAATTTGAATTATTTTCCAAGCGGTTATGAAGAAATTGCTTTGATAAAATTTATATTACAATACTAAATATAGTAGTATAAAATATAATAGGCTATTTTTTGTTGAAATTGATTTATGTTTTAAAATAGTATTGAAAAAATAAATAATTTAATTTAAAATAATTATAAACAATAAAGAATTATTTTGCTAAAAAACTTGTGAAATACAATATTATATTAATATAAAAGGAGATATGAAATGGATGACATTTTATATAAAAATAACGAATTTACATACGCATATAGAGTAGGTGCAATTATTTACAATAAAGAAAAAGATAAAGTTCTTTTGTTTTATGGAAATGACATGGACTATTTTATGATACCGGGTGGCAAAGTAAAAGAACTTGAGACAAGTGAACAAGCTATAATTAGAGAAATTAAAGAAGAAATAGGATATGATAATTTGAAATTTGATTTTGCAGGAGTAAGTGAGGAAATTATTGAAAAAGGAAATGTTAAAATTCAACAATTATCATTAATATATAAATGTGTATATGAAGGAATTATTGAAAAAGAAATATTTAAAAGTATAGAAAGTGATTGGATTAATTTTAAGTGGATGAATATCAAAGAAATAAATAAAATAGAATTACATCCAAAACAAGTTGTACAAATTATTTTAAATGAGAAAAATCATGTTATAGAAATAATTAAAGATAAAGAAAAAGCTCAAGAAGTTATTAATAATTAGAAGATGAAAAAATCTAGCAACAAATAATAAAATTTTTTTGTTTAATTTATACCATTGCTGTATTTGGATTTATATCTTCAACAATTTGATTAAAAATATGATAACCATCCCTTCAAGAAGATGGAATTTAGAAAATTAAAAAGAAGGAGACTATGTGAACAAAATGGTATCGAAATAATAGAAGAATATATAAAAAAACAGTTACAAGAAGACATAGCAACAGACCAAATAAGTATAAAAGAATATGTTGACCCATTTGAAAAAGGAAGAAAAAGAAAAAAGGGTTGGGACTACTTAAGTGGTAGCCTGAGAAAAAAATGCGGTTGGTAGACTATTCAGTAGGGCTTAAGCCTAGAAGTGCCAGTACAAAAGTCTTCTAGGCTAAGAGCAAACCATCCGTTTTACGGGTGGCTATGGTTGCTATAGAGAATAAAAATATTCCTAAAATTAACAAGAAAAGTATAGTCTATTTTTTGCTATTATGCTAAAATATACTTGGATTATTGAAGATAAAAAAACATTTCAAATAAAGAACAAAAGAAATGGAGAAGATATATGGATTATGAAATAAGTAGTTATACTTTATCTTCGGCTTTAGGAGAAATTGAAAATCTAAATGAAATAGAAGAAGATATAGAAGAAGTTAGAATATCTACACAAAAAGAATTTTTACAAAAAAGAAGAGATACAACATTTGAAAAAGAACTTAATGAAGTATTAAAATATTTAAAAAAGTTAAAAATGCTTATAATAAATAACAGTTCAAAAGATGAAAATGATAAATTTGATATTGATATAAACTCTGGAATATCAGAACAATTAGAAACATTGCGTTTAAAGGGAATAAATCTAGGAACAGTAGATTTAGATAGATTTTTTAGAGAACATCCTTATATAAATAATTTAGCTTTGAATGATTGTAATATATCAAATATAGATTTTTTAAAGTCAGTACCAGATAGTGTAACAGGAATGTCATTAGGTAAAAATCCAATTCCTGCTGAATTTGCTGATGATATATTAAGATTAAGGCAAGAAAGATTTAAAATATTAGATATAAGAGGTTGTGAAGAAGTTTTAGCTGAATTTGAAAAAAGAGGTTTCGAATTTTCAGAATTTTTGACAGAACATAGAGGTAAGTTAGATGGAAATCAATTTTATGAGGCATTTCAAAAAGCGTTATCATCAAAAGAACTTACTGTTAGAGATATGCAACAACTATCAAAACATATAGATTTCTTTTCAGAAAAAAGAATACAAGAACAAAGAACAGTACATATAGACAGTTTAGAAGAATATGATGAGCAATATATTGAAAGCATAAATTTATTTGGAAGTGGAGAAAATACTACGGTAGTTTTAACACCTAAAATTGCAGAACAGTTAATGGGGAAAATATCAAAAGATATAAATGTACAAATTGCAATTAAAAATGCTTCTGAATTATCAGTTGAACAATTAGAGAAATTACAAAAAAATTATAATTTAAAAGATATTAAGGTAGATGATCCAAATCAATCATTAAATAGACAGCAGACAACTCCTTATGATATAGAAACATATAAAAGATGTAGAGAAACAATAGATAGTTTATTAGTAGGAATAGATTTAAGCAAAAATCCAAATGATGCTAATAGAGATAAAAGAATATATGGAGAAGTTATAAAAAGATTATCTAATCACATGAGCTATGATTATGAATCTTTAAAATTGGAAGACAAGGAGGAAGAAGATATTATTGAACAAATAAACCAAGAATTAGAAGCAGAAGAAGGACTTAATGCTTTTCAAAAAAGCTATAAACGAATAGCACTATTACAAAAATATAGAATGGAAAGAGTTAGTGAAGTTTCAAAAAATTGTAGAAATATGCAAGGTGGTTTATTAAATAATACCTGTGTATGTGCAGGTTATGCTGAAATTGTAAGAAATGTATTTAGTTGTTGTGGAATAGATTCAAGATATATATGGGGATATAATACGATAGATAGAGCAAGATGTGCTCATGCTTGGAATCAGATAAAGTTAGATGGACAATGGTATAATATGGACTTGACTTGGGACAGAGATAGAATTGTAAATGGAGAAGAACCACAATATTCATTACAAAGTGATAAAGATTTTAATACACAGAAACACCCATATTATGCAGAAGAATGCAAACAAGAAAAATGTAATGAAACATTACCAATCAATGAAGTAACACAAATAATTTATGGGCAAACAGCTAAACAAGAAGTACAAGATAGTAATACAGAACAAAGAACGAATGAAATACCTGAAATTAAATACTATCTTCCGGGAAAAGTAAGAGAAGAAAGTGGGCTTGTAGCAGATATACCAGAAGAACACAAGAAAAAAGGTTTGTTAAAAGAAATTGAAAGTACAATAACGGAAACGGACATAGGTAAAAGTTATGGAATATTAAGTCAAACAAAAGCAGAAAGAGAAAATAGAGTAACTTCTGTTGAAATGGAGGACACTTATGAAAATCGTTGAAATGAATAACGAAATTATTAAAAGTAAGATTTATAATAATTTAAAAAAACAGTTTTCAGAGCAATTAACAGATGAAGAACTTAAAAAAATAAAAAGTATAACATTAAATGCAAAAGATAGTAACCAAAATAGAATTAACTATGATGAATATGATTATAAATGTTTGGAAAATTTAGAAACAATTACTTTAAATGGCTTTATTATAGATGATGAAATGATTACAAAATTGAATTATTTGAAAAACTTGAAAACCATAATTTTTAATCATTGTACTTTTAAGAATGAAAAGACAATAAATAATGAACTTGAAAATTTATTGATAACATATAGCAAATTAGAAAAATTTAATCTATTTAAAAAAGTTGAAAATATAAAAGTATTAGAACTAATAGAAGTTGGAGAAATAGATTTAAAAGATATTACTAATATGGAAAATATAATTGAGTTATCAATATATAATTCAAAAATAAGAAATTCAATAATGATTAACGATTTTAAAAATTTGAAAAAACTTAAATTAGATGGAAGTTTAGTTGATGAAGAAAAATTTTCAGAATTATTAAATAAAAGTATAGAATTTAGTTATAAAGAAAAATATTTTCTAGAGTCATAGGAGGAAGTTATGGATTACACTTTATCAGATAAAAATGATAACCAAAAAAAGAAATATGAAAGTATAATAGAACAAAATAATAAAAAATATTTGAAACTTGCTGAAGAAATAAAAAATATTAGAGCAGGGAAAGAGGGAACAGCACAAGATAGGCAATTTGCAATATTAGAATTGCAAATACAACAAGAAGAAATAGAAAGAGATACAGTTGCAAAAGAACAAGCTATTGCTAATTTATATGTTAGAGAAATGGAAGAAAACTTAACTCAACGCAGAATGAATAAGGAAATTTCGGCACAAGAATTTTCAAATGAAATACATAATATAAGAGAATATAGGTCAATGATCTCTATTAAAAATTCTATTGAAGATTATGATAATGAGTCAACAATTCTTGAAATGAAATTAAGACTAGAACACATGAAAAAAAGTATGGGAAAAGTTCCTAAAGAACAGGCAGATAAAAATATATCAGAAATGGAACAAACACTATCTGATAATGAAGAATATAGGCAAGATGAAGTTAATGAATTAGCTAAACAAAACTTTGAATATAAAAGAAGAAATTTATATTATCAAAGAAATAGTGGAGAAATATCTACAGATGAATTAAAAGAAAAATTAGAAGAATTGGAACAAACAAAAGGAAAGATACCAACTGAAAAAGAATTTGAGGAAATGTTAAATGATTTATCAGAAAAACATTTAGAACAACCACAACAATCGCAAGAATATGAAAGAGAAGTTAGCAATAGAGATGGTATAAATTATTCATATTATTGGGAACAAAATAAAAATCAAGATATAAACGAATGGCATGAAAATTGTGTATATCATAATGTCCAAGATTTTGATAATAAAACTTTTGAGTATGGTTTACATGCACCATCAGACACGACAGCACATTATGTAGAATATGTTGGAAAAAGATTAGGCGAAGAATATGCAAGAGGAGCAAAGGGAGAGAAAGCTGAACTAGCGAAACAATTTGCAATGCTTGAAGTACAAGGAAGAATGGGAGATTTTCTGGATTTGTATAATTCAGAAGAAACAAGTGGATATGATAATCCTAAATTGCTATTACAATTAGAAAAAGTTAGTGGATTGAATATTGAAGAATTAGAAGATACAATAGGTCTTGACACTTCTGCATTACATCAAGATATATTTGTTGCAACTTATGAAATTGAAGAATGGGACGAAACTTTACAAAGAAATGTAATGAAACCTATAAAAGAATATTATCAAAGAGATGAAAATGGAGATTTTGATATTATTGGAACGGGTACAGAGTATGAAACAACATTTGTAATAGATGGGATGAGCATTAATGTTGATACGGAACAAGTGTTACAAGGTGATTCACTTGAAAAAGTAACTCAAAGAGAAATGGGCGATAGACTTATTAAAAATGGAATTGAAGATTCATTAAAAAGTGGCAAAGTAACAGAAGTAGCACAATTAACAGATATGAGTTTTTTAAATGATTTTAGAGAACAATGTGGAATACCAGAAACTTGGGACTTAAATGGTAGGACATTTATTGTATCAACGATAAATGAAAAAGGCGAGGAAGATTTTGATATTATAATCAGAAATGATGGTGCAGGAGATACAGAATATGAACATTTAATGGGAATAAATGTTACCGATAAAAGTGGAAGAGAAATGTATACTACAAATGGTAGACAAATACCAGGAGGAGCAGAGGAACTTGACAAAACACAGACACTAAAGGAATTTATGACAAAAAGTGGTCATAGATATACAATAACTAGAAATGCAGAGGGAAAATTAGGATTTAATGAAATCTTTAGAGAAAATGAAAATATAATTCAAGGACAACACATAGATGCATACACTTATTCAACAGATGATTTAGTAAGTGCATATGAAAATGTAGGAATAAATCAAGAGGACTTAAATAAAGCTTATGAAACACTAAACAGAACAAAAGCTGAGAGAGAACAAACGCAAAATCAAACAAAAACAAATAATTTTGAAGGTAGGTAAGAGAAATGAATATACAAACACAGGAAATATATTCAGAAGTTTATAGTATATTAAATTTGTTAGGGGAAAGTTATATAAAAAAATTACCAATTAGTTTGTTTAACATGATTAAGGAAGAAAAACGACAAGATTATAATCCTAAATATGATTCAAAAATCGATTTAGAACAACAGAATATTAAAAGAGAAACTTTATCAATGATTGCATTATTTCATCTTAATTATTGGTGCAATTCAGATGAAGAAAAAAATGAATTAAAAACATTATTCAAAACTAATGAAGAAAAACATCAAGCAGAAATTAGAGAAAAGTATAACCCTGATAATTTATTTAAAAAGCATAAAGAAAAAATAATTACAGAAAACATAATCGAAAATGAAGTTGCTATGGTTGAATATAAAGAATCAATATTCAAAAGATTTATAAATAAGATAAAGAGTATATTTCATAGATATTAAGAAAAGATACCATATCAAAATGCTGATATGCTATTATGTTAAATAAAGGAAAAGGAAATAAATATGGAACTAGAATTAGCAAATAAAATATTTTTATTAAAAGATTATTGTGATAGGAATGATATGGAAGAACATATTAAAGCATATATTAGAAAATTAAAAAATGATTATCCTATGGCAGTAATAACAAGAGAATTTTATAAAGGTTGTAATATTTTAGTAAGAGCAACTCAAATAAATGTGCAATTGAAAAAAGAAAACAAAACTATTGAGCAAGATTTAGAACTAGAGCAAGAGGAAATTAGAATAAAAGAAAAAGGTATAAATGGATTAGGCGAAAATGTATATAGAGAAAAAAGTAATAGCAGATCACGAGGTTTTGGACATAATGGAGGAAATGAGAGAGAAAGAGGTGGTCGCTAATGAAAGAATTAATAAAAGTTGTTACTAAAAAACTTTTTATACTATCTATAATTGTTAATACAGTATATTCATTGGCCGATTATGGAGAAGCATTTGCGTTATCACATTTTGGAACAAGTCCTTTAACATTAGATAAAATTATAAGCTTAACAATATCAATTTTTGTTTTAGATATTACTATGCTTATAGCAGGTAAAGTGGCATCTTACATTGATAATGTAAATAATATGAAAGTACAAACAGCAATACAAAGATATTATTTTAATAAATTGCAATCTATGACTATGGAGCAAATTTCAAATACTCATACAGGCTATATACATAAATTAATAACCAATTTATCATTATATTTTTTTGAAATGACATGGCAATTTGAAATAAGTGTGATACCACTTATTATAGGTGGAACATCAATATTAATAATGGTATGTAAACAATCAATAATAACAGGCATAATTTGTATAATTATTTCTGCATTGGCTGTATTCTTTAAATATAAAATGATTAAAAATAAACAAATATATCAAAAGAAAACTAATGAAGCTGAATCAAGATACAACGCAACATTTATAGATTTTATTCAGAATATAATTGCTGTTAGAAAGTTGAATATTGGAGAATTTTGTAACAAGAAAATAAATGAAAATGCAAATGATTATTTAAAAGCTACGAAGATTAATGAAAGAAAAAGATCTAATACAAATGGTGTTTTTACTGGATTGATGGATTTATTATATTTGGTTATACTAATTAGTACAATAGTGATGGTTAAAGATGGACAGGATGGATTACCCTATCTACTTTTTTATATGGCAGCATTAAGAAAATTATATTCTAATCTAAACAGTTTAGTTAGATTACTAGATATGAACGAAAGATTTAAAACAGCTAAAAAACAACTAGATGAATATTTCAAAAATAGTAAAGATATAAAATTAATTAAAGATTTTAATAATACTAAATTAAGTAATGTAGTATTTTCATATTCTAAAGATTCAACAAAAATAAAAATACCAGAATTTATATTACATAAAGGTGATAAAATAAGTATAATGGGTGAATCAGGTCAAGGAAAAACAACAGTTATGAATATTTTGGCAGGATTATATCCATTAGAAAATGGTGAATTATTAATAGACAATAAAAAAATAAAGGATAGTAGATTAGATCTTGTATTTGTATCACAAGAAGTGGACTTATTTGATTTAAGCATAAGAGATAACTTATGCTTGGGAAAAGATATATCAGATTATAAAATATTAGAATTATTGGAAGAGGCAGGACTTATAGGATGGTATAAAGAATTACCAGATGGACTAAAAACAATGGTAGGAGAAAGAGGAATAAAATTATCAGCAGGACAAAAACAAAGATTAAATTTGATAAGAGGCATTTTAATAGATAAAGATTTATATTTCTTTGATGAGCCTACATCTAATTTAGATGCTTTATCCGAAGAAAAGATAACAAATATGATTGAAAAATATTTAAAAGACAAAACTTATGTAATAGTTACACATAGACCAAAATTAAAAGAATTATGCAATAGACATTATAAATTTGAAAATCATATGATGAAAGAATTAATAACAGTATAAAAGAACGCACACCAAACCCATTGGGAATGGTGTGCTTTTGGGTAGAAAAGTTATTAGAAACTTTTAACCAAGCTGTTTGTCAAAGAAATTATAGACGGCTACTTCATTGGAGTCCTCTTTGCCATCAAACCAATCTCGAAGTTTAACTAAAGATTCTTTTGCATAGGCAATTAAAATCTCAGATCCTACTTCAGTTGCTATTTTTAGCATATAACCATCAGCCAGAAAGTTTTCGATAAGTTCTTGCTCACCAATATCGTATCTGTTCATGATGTAGCTGTAAATTTTTGCAAATTCAACAGAGTCCTTATTTTTGTGATAGTCTTCAGCTGCGAGAGTCTGAGCTTTTTCTTCCAGTTCTTCATAGTTTGGAACAGATGTCATAGCTAAAATTCCAAGTGCCATTTCATCTACAAGTTCTTTTCCCATCAATTCAATAGTTGTCATAAGTTTATACCTTTCCTTTCGTATTTTTGGAACTTGTCCTTCATACCTTAATTATACTACAATTTTGGCATTTTTTCAAATTTTTTATAATGTATATTGTTAGAAATTTGCAGTTTGTAAAGGAAGCGGATTGTATTTTTTTACTTATTATGATAAAATGCTTGTAGAAACTATTTTAAACAAATATGAAAAAGTATATAAAGAGGAATTAAAAATGAATTTATATGATAGCATAAAAAGTCCAATAGATGATAATAAAATATTAAAGCAACTAATTGATTTTTATACAGAAAGTGATAATCCAAAACGAGAAATGTATAGTAAACTTGTAAGTGGAATAGAAAGTAGAGATTTTGACAAAGAAAAATATATTAAAGATTATGAAAAATTAATAGTAAAACCAACAATGGAGTCATTATATAAAAATATAGAGAAAAGAATTAATTTGAATGAAGATGTATTTGGAAAGAATTCTTTAATATTAAAAAATGTATTTAAAGAATGTTCTACATATGAGGAGTTTGAGAAAAAAATAGAAAGTATATTTGATGAAAAAAGAAAGAATGCTTTAGAAAAATGTTGTTGGGTATTGACAACTCCCAAAGAAAAGTTTAACGAATATAATTTGACTTATGATCAATTAGGATGGTACGAAGATGCCAAGAAGTTTTATTCAAACGAAGAAATATACTCATTAGCACCATTTGTTGAATTAAAAAGAAGAATGGAACAATATTTACAAGTTAGTGAAAATGTGATGGGATTTCATGTAAATTCTGAAAAGAAAATGGATTTAGATAGAAATAATGAAAGAAATGACTTGAAATTTTATATAAATGCAGGAGATGATACATGTAAAGTGGCTTCCTATTTTAGAGATAAGTGTGAAGCAAGAAATATGAACTATTATTTTAAAGTAGTAAATCCATATAAAGATGATTTGAATAGGAATGATAAATTATGTATTTATTCCGAATTAAAACATGTACAAGATTATATAGAAATATTACAAGAAATAAGAAAAGAGAATCCTGAATTAATATTTGAACAACCTCCTATGATGGTTGGAAATCTAGAAAATTGGATTGGAGTTGCAACTGACTATTCAGGAGATGGATATTATAGTCCAACATCTTATAATATAGCAATGAGTCATATTTGTTTAAAAGCATTAGACAAAGTTTGCAAAGAAAATAAAGAAAATGATGTTGGAAGTGGTAATAGCGAAGAAATGAATATTACTGAACAGCTTAAAGAAGAAATAGTTTTGCAAGCACAAAAAATAGGATATTCAAAAGATAAGGTCTGTATAAAAAATTCTATCAGAAGGACATTACAGAAAATGGATCTTAATTCTGCTAAAAATAAAGGGGGGATGTTAAAAATCCAAGATGTAAAGACAGGTATAAAGGCTTCGAAAATTAGTGTTTGGGAAATAAAAAATACAATAGATGGATTAAAGAAAAAAATTGCAAACAAATTAAAAAAACATAAAATACAAGGTAAAAAAATAGAAAAGAAAATAGATATGCCAATGGAACAACTTGAATATGGAGATGACAGATTGGAAAAATAGAAAGATTTCACACCAAAGTAGAAGAAAATGGAGGAAAACAAATGTCAACAGAAACTTTGTTAGCTTATGCAGAAGTTTACGAAATATTAAAACTATTAGAAAATGAATATGTAGAAAGAATACCACAAAATGTTAGAAATTTTTTTGAAGAAGAAAGAGATAAAAATTATAATCCAAAAATAAATACAGATATTCCTTTAACGCAACAAAATCTAAAAAGAGAAACAATGATATTATTGGCAGTTTTAAATTTGAATTACTGGTGTGAAAATGAAGCAGAAAAACAGAATTTTTTAAATGAATTAGCTAAAAATGAAAAAGAAAAGAGAGAACTTGAAGAAAGATATAATTCAGATAATTTATTTAAAAACAGAAAGTATAACAATGTCGAAAATTCAGAAAAAATAGAAGAAAATGTATCACTAGTTGAATATAAAAAAATAAGCATATTTAAAAGAATTTTAGAAAAAATTACAAGATTCTTCAAAAGAGGATAGGGGTAATGTATGGAAAAATATAGAAAAGAAATAAATAACAACAAAATACACAACGATATAGCAATGGAATGGATAGATAATTATAAAAAGGAAAATTTATTATGAAAATGCAGGATAATATAGTTTCAAAGGATGAGAATATAGATGAAGAAATATATCAAATCCTAAATGAAGCATATCGTGAATTTATTGAATGTTATGGAGATAGACATGGTGAACATATAAAAAATTGTATAGAAAATATTACAGATAAAGTGAAAAAAGCAACTCACTATTATTCTGGAGATATTGCTTCTGCAAATGCTGAAATGGGAGTTGTATATACGAAATCTGACAAGTTGTCAGCAGTATTAAAGCATGAAATGTGGCATGTATATAATAATTCAGCAGTAGATAGAGAAAAATCATTACAACATATTCCAAATAAATATTTAAGCTGGTTAGATCAGAGTGGATATTTAAAACAACTATATGATAGAACAATGAAAAGATATAAAGAAAAATGGAAAGATGAGCCTGAAAGATTACAATATTTATTAGTTGACTATGAAGAATTTAAAAATAACAGGTTTAATTTTGGAGATAGTCCAGTTGAAATGTGGACAGAGTGGTTTAACAGTAAAACACATTTAAAAGATATGCAAGATAATTTTTGGGATTGGGGAAATGGATTTTTTACAAAAAATTATTCATCGAATTCATTTTATGATTCGTATATAAATATTGCAGATATGATTTCATGTATAATTCCTAAAGATAAATTATTAGAAATGTATTTGCAAACAGGAGAATATAAAACAGAATATTCTTATCCAGAAATGATAGAAGATTTTGACAAAAATTATGAAGATTCATTGAACGAAGATGAAAAAGCAACATATCAATATCCATATTTGAAGATTATTATGAATGTGATGACTGTATCTGAAAATGCTAGAAGGAATCCTGCTATTGCTTTAGATGCTTTACAGCAATGTATGAAAACTTGTTTTAATGCTTATTCCATAAAACTTGATAACATTAAGGAAATAGATGTGAATCAGGCAAGGCAAATATTTGATGAAATAAAATATTTGCAGGAGTATATGGTTTGGAATGTTGATATTTCAAAGATGCAAGAAATTGACTCTGTTAAAGCAATGGAACAATTACAAGAAAAATTTAAAATTATTTTAAAAAGTTTAGACATGCAAATACCAGAAGTACAAATAATGAATGACAAAATAGATTATAAAAGTAATAATCCATATAAGTTTATTGAGAATGGGGATAAAATATCTCAAAAAATAGTTGAAGCACAAGAAGATAAGGAATGTATAGTAACAATAGGTGAATATAAAACAACAGTAGGAAAGAGCGAGATAAAAGGCAATTTATATAGTACCTTATTTACCATATTAGGAGAAGAAAAATACAATCTATTATACGAGAAATTTAATGATAATAATGAAGATAATATATTATTAAAATTTTATGATAAAATAGAGAATATCGCAAATGAAAGTGATATTATTGCAATTTATAATGAGATGTATGAATTATATGAACAAAGGTTAGAAAGTAATTTAAAAACTGATGAGAATATATCAACATTATTTAATAGATATAGCAAAGAAATAATAGAATTGCAAAAAAATGCACTATTTGATGAAAATAACAAAAAATATATACCTGGATTAGAAAATATAATAAATTTATATAATCAAAGAGTAAATGACTATATACAAGAAATTGATAAAAGTGCAGAAATAGATAGAAAAGGGTATTTAGAAAGAGGAAAAACTATTGAAGAAGCCATAAAATTTTCAAGAAGAATACCAGATATGTATATGGAAGAATTAAATGGACAACAAAATAGAATTGATAAGCAAAGAAAAATTCAATTAGAAGAATATCAAAAAAAGGATTATAAATATAGAAATATTCAGTTTACGGAACAACAAATGGGAAAGGCAATTATAGGGATTTCAACAGAGAAAAAAGATAAGGCAATGTCAAGAGTGAATCAAGATGTGCAATTAGTTGTAAATAAAGAAAATAAAAAAGAAGGAGAAGAATTATAATAAATGGAAGATAATTACTCTAAGGCATACAAAGAAGTAATTGAAATATTAAATTTTGTACCCAAAGAAAGTGTAGATAAAATACCACAAACAATGATTGATACATTTAAAGCAAAGATGGATCAAAATTATGATTTTAAAGTTGATATAAATAAAAGTTTTGAAGAACAAGAACTTTTAGAAGAAACAAAAGCAATACTTGCTAATATTTTCAGAGATTATTGGTCTACACCATATCAAAAAGAAAGAATTGAAGCAAAAGAAAAATATGATAGGCAAAAAAGTGAAGAGGAAAAAAATAAAAAATATAATCCAAATGATTTGTTTAAAAAGAAAAATGAAAATACTGATGTAGAAAAAACATCTAACCTACCAATAGAAGTCAAAAAAGAAAGATTCTATGAAAAGATTATAAACTTTTTTAAGAAAATATTTTATATAGGTTAGAGAAAAAATTTTGAATTTAAAATGAAAAAAAGAGTACAATGTGCTCTTTTTTTCATTTTATTACAGTTTTCATCAAATTTTATATTGACTTTTCCATCCTAGACAACTTTTTTAAAAAAATTTATATTTTGGGTAGATTTTTTTATAAGTCATCCCATTTATATATAGTAGAGGGCATATCAAAATAATTAAACTAGATCTTAGATATGAAGATGAAGCATTGTTTTGAATATAGATGATTCACAAATCTATGCAGTAAAAAAATTAAAAGTTATGAAAAAAGGATGTGATAATATTGGGTAATAACGATAAATTAAGTATTACAGTAGATGAAGCAGCAAAATTATTGGGTGTTGGAAGAAACACTATGCTTGAATTTGTAAAAATGGATAGATTTCCTGCAATTAGATTAAAAAGAAAAATTATTATAGACAAAGAGGCGCTACCTAAATGGTTTTCTAATAATTACGGAAAATATACTTATTAGTTTTTGACCGTTGATTTTTATATAAATAATATAGTAAAATGTAAACAAATTTAATAGACTTATTGTCCTAAATATGTTTACTTTTATAATGCCTTTTTTAAGGAAGGAGAGAAAATGGAAAAAATTAAAAGTCAAACAAAGGCAAAAATAAAAAAAGAAATAATACCAAAAGGACAAGTTAGTATTAGAAATAAAAAAAATGGAAAGGAGACTCGCATTACTTTACAATTAAATATTGAAGGTGTGCCAAATCCTAGAATTTCAAAGTATGGAGCGAATGAAGATATTGCAAGAAAAAGACTAGCTGAAGCTATTCTTCTTAAATATATTGAATTACAGAAAAACAAAGAATTTGCTAATATTCAAGTTTTTAGTCCAGAATGTCAAATAGAATTAAATAAATTTGATGAGTATATGGAATGTGTAAGAAATAATCAGTTAAAGGCAAATGGATACAGAGAAAATAAGAAAGATGAGATAAAATACCCTATTTCGTTATATGTTGAAAAAATGATAAAGCAAAAAAAGAAACAGTCAGAATTTAAAGGTGTTAAAAAGAAGAAAAAAATAAGTCCGAAGACAGTTACATATTATTGGAGAACTGCTAAAACACAAGTATTACCATATTTCGGTAATTTTGATGCTACCACTATTACACAAGAACAGATTCAAGATCATTTTGATACATTAGACTATTCATCAAAATATTTAAAAGATATCAGACTTGTTCTAAAATTATCATTGGACCTCGTTATAAAAGAAAAATTAAGAACAGATAATCTAGCAGAAAAAGTAGAAATTGTTGGTGATAAAAAATCTTTAGGTATTGAAATAGAACATTTGGAACAAGATAGGCAAGAAATATGGTTAAATATATTTGAAAAGGATAAAAGACAATGGGTATATCTATTTGAATCTATACTTTTGACAGGAGCAAGACCTGAAGAAGCTTGTGGCTTTAAATGGTGTGCTATGGATTTTGAAAAAGATATTGTTCATATCAATAATGCTTATAAAGATACCATTTTATATGACGAAAATATGAATAAAATAGGTCATGCAAGAGGAGATGGAGAATTAAAAACTGCTGAGAGTTATAGAGATTTGCCAATGCATCCTAGACTAAAAAGAGTATTCTTGCAAATAAAAGCAGCTAGAATGGCGGAATATCAAAAATTGGGTAAAAAATGGGATGAAAATGGATATGTTTTCTTGAACCAGGACGGACAACCTTTTGTTTCTGAAAATTTAACAAATAAGATGCCGCAATTTATAAAAAAATATAAATTAGAACACCTTACTACATATGGTTTAAGACATTCATTTGCAACATTATGTTCAACTTTAGGTATGCCACCTGAAGTATTACATGTTATTATGGGACATGCTGATTTTGACACAACAAGAAAATATTATATTCATATTACAGAAGAACGAAAGAGAAATGAAATGTTAAAACTATATAGACAACAAAATAGTGAGCCTGAATTACAAAAACTTATTGCTGAAAATGATGATTACTTTAACAATGTAGTAAAATTAAGAATACAAGACATTAGACCTGAAGAAAAATTAGCAGGTTAAAAAAATACACTTATAAATAAGTGCATTTTGGTGTAGCTGACAGGGCTTGAACCTGCAACCGCCTGGTTCGTAGCCAGGTACTCTATCCAGTTGAGCTACAGCTACATGTATATTTTAATTAAAATAAGTATAACAAAAATTTAGAAAATATACAACTAAATTTGTTGCTTTTGGGGAACGAATTGGGGAACGGTTTGCAAACACTTCCTCAAAGTCCCTATCATTAAGGATTATGCACTACCGACATATCGGTTCGTAGCCGAACACTCTATCCAACTAAGCTACTGGTGCATGCTTAACAATATATATTATACTTTGATTTTATAGATTTTTCAAGTATATTTTTAAAAATATTAAATAAAAGCGGTTAATACTATTTTTTGAAGTACTAATCGCTTTTAAAAACTAGTTCATTTCAACTTTTCTAACAATTTCATTAATATCTTGAATATTAAATTTTCTCATATAGTCTTCAATACCATTAATTGTATCAATACTTGTAGTTGGACTAATAAAATTACCTGCTCCAATAGAAACAGCATTAGCACCAGCTAACATAAACTCAATTGCATCATCACCATTTGTAATTCCACCCATACCTAAAATAGGGATATTAACTGCTTGAGCAACTTGATAAACCATACGAACTGCCACAGGTTTTATAGCAGGGCCTGAAAGTCCACCAGTATTATTTGCAAGTACAGGTTTTCTTGCATTGATATCAATTTTCATACCAAGTAATGTATTTATTAAAGATACACCATCTGCACCTGCATCTTCTACTGCTGTAGCGATAGAGGCTATATCAGTTACATTTGGAGTTAATTTTACAATTAAAGGCTTATCTAATACTTTTCTAACCTTACTTGTAACTTTTTTTACACCTTCATAAGTATTACCAAACGCCATACATCCAGCTTTTACATTAGGACAAGAAAGGTTTAGTTCAACTCCATCAATATCTAATGTATTTAAAATTCTGCATAATTCAATATATTCATCAATACTACTTCCGCAGGCATTTACAATTACTGCAGTATCGAATTTTCTAAGAAATGGTAAATCATTTTCAGCAAAATATTCTACACCTGGATTTTGAAGTCCAATACTATTTAACATACCACTTGCTGTTTCACATACTCTAGGAGGTTTATTTCCACTTCTTGGCTTTAAAGAAGTACCTTTTGTTATAATTCCACCTAATTTGCTTAAATCAAAAAAATTGCTAAATTCTCTACCATATCCGAATGTACCAGAAGCTACTGTTACTGGATTTTTCATTTCTATTCCCGCAAAATTAATTTTTGTATTCATCTATTTTAATTCCTCCATTCTTAATTATATTTCTACATCTTTAGCTTGAAATACTGGACCTGCTTTACATACATGCCAATATTCAGGATTTTCCTTACTACTAGCAGAAGTTTTTACAGCACATCCAAGACATACTCCAAGTCCACAAGCCATTTTTTCTTCTAAAGAAATCTGGCATGGAATTTCTTTTTCAATAGCAAGTTTTTGAACTGCTTTTAACATAGGTAAGGGACCGCATGCAAAAATAGAATCAATTTTTCCATCTTCAATATCTTTTTTTAGAAAATCTATTGCGAAACCTTTTTGAACATAACTTCCATCATCAGTTGTAATAACTAAATTACTTGAAACTTGCTTAAATTCATCTTCTAAAACAACTAAATCTTTATTTCTAAAACCTAAATAAATATTAACATTTTTATTTTCATTTTTTGCATTTTTAGCTAGTTCATATAGTGGAAATATACCAATACCACCACCAATTATAGCTATATTTTGATAATTTGAATATTTAAAAGTACCGTATCCTAAAGGTCCAACTATATCTATCAATTCACCTTCTCTTTTTTCTGAAAGAATTATTGTACCTTTACCTTTTACTTGGAATATAAATTCTAAAATTCCATTTTCTTTATTCATATTATAGATACTAATAGGTCTTCTTAAAAAAGGCTCAATATCATTATTTACTCTAATTTCTATAAAATTTCCTGGTTTAGCAGCTTTTACAATTTCATGTGCTTGTACACTAAATTTGAATATACCAGGTATTAATTCTTTTTTTGCCATTAACTTTGATTTTATATTTACAGGCATTATTTTTCCTCCTTCTTATATATTAGCTTATAAAATGTTCCTATAAAGCAGAATTTAATTCATTTTTCATTCTTAAAGCTTCTGCTCTAGTAGCTTTTGCATAATCTTCTTCTTTAAATTCATCTTTCCATTTATCTGATTTATAAGCACACATCAAACTTCTTGAAGCATTTACAATTCCACCCAAATTATTCTCATCAAAACCTAAAGCAATATCCTCAGGTTTTCCACCTTGAGCACCATATCCAGGTATCAAGAAAAATGTATGTGGAGCGATATTTCTTAATTCTTGTAATTGTTTAGGATATGTTGCACCAACAACTGCAGCTATACTACTATATCCATTTTCTCCTCTTAAATCAGCACCCCAATTTTCAACGAGATTGGCTACTCTTTTATAAACTTCTTGTCCATCTTCAAGTTTTAAATCTTGCAATTCTCCAGAAGATGGATTTGATGTTTTTACTAAAATAAATAGACCTTTATTATATTTTTTGCAATCATCTATAAAAGGTTTTACACAATCTGTTCCCATGTATGGATTTACAGTGACAAAATCCACATCATAAATTGATTCTTCAATATCTCCAATTTTAGTTTTTCCTAAATATGCGTTAGAATATCCTTGTGCGGTTGAGCCAATATCACCTCTTTTTATATCAGCAATTACAATCATACCTTTTTGTTTAGCATATGAGCAAGTTTCTTTAAATGCTTGCATTCCAGGAATTCCAAACATTTCATAAAAAGCAATTTGAGGTTTTATTGCTGGGATAATATCATATGTTGCATCTATTAATGCTTTATTATATTCTATAATTGCAGAGGATACACCCTCTAATGTTAAAGAATATTTTTCTGTTACACATTTTGGCAACATTTCATATCTTGGATCTAATCCCATTACTGTTGGATTTCCAGTTTCTTTGATTTTTTCTATTAATTTATCAATTGCATTCATTATCTTTCAAACTCCTTTTCTTTATATACAACATTTCCATTTACTAATGTATATTTTACTTTACCTTTTAATTTTTTACCAATAAATGGACTATTTTTTGCTTTTGAAACAATCATTTCTTTTGTGTAAACATATTCTTCATTTGGGTCAAATATTGTTATATCTGCAACTTTTCCAACCTCGATAGAACCTCTATCAATTTTTAATAAATTAGCTGGATTATATGAAGTTAATCTAACTAAATCTAAATAACTTAAATCACCAGTATCTACTAAATTCATTATTTCTGCAGATAAAGCTGTTTCAAATCCGATTATTCCATTAGGTGCTTTAGATAAATCTTGCATTTTTTCTTCTTCTGAATGAGGAGCATGGTCAGTTATTATGCAATCAATAGTTCCTTCTTTTAAACCTTCAATTATTGCTAATCTATCTTTTTCTTCTCTTAATGGAGGATTCATTTTTGCATTTGTTCCTGATTTTTTGACTTCATCAACTGTAAATGTAAAGTAATGAGGACATGTTTCACAAGTTATTTTCACACCTCTTTTTTTAGCATCTTTTATCATATTTTTTGATGTTTTTGTACTAATATGGCAAATATGGGCTCTTACATTATTTGTTTCCGAAATAACAATTTCTCTTGCAGCCATTATTTCTTCTGCCTCTGGTAGAACACCTTCAACACCTAATTCTTCAGCAACAGGTCCAGCATTTATAGCGCCTTTTGATACAGATTTTTCTTCACAATGAGATGCAACAAAAGTGCCTAATTTATCAGCTTCTATTATAGCTTGTCTCATAATTCTACTATTTACAACAGGCATTCCATCATCAGAAAAAGCTATTGCACCAGCATCTTTTAATTCTTTAAAATTAACTAATTCTTCACCTTTTTCACCTTTAGTTACTGATGCATAAGGTAAGATATTACATAAGTTTACACGTTTACCCTCATCTATTATTTTTTGCAAAATAATAGTGCTATCAGGAGTTGGTTTAGTATTTGGCATAGGACAAATAGTAGTAAAACCACCGGCAACAGCACTTTTAGCGCCTGTTTCTATAGTTTCTTTATATTCAAAACCAGGTTCTCTCAAATGGCAATGAATATCAATCATTCCAGGCATAATGTATAAATTTGTACAATCAATTAAATTATCTACATCTTCAGTAATATTTTTTTCTATTTTTTCGATTTTATCATTTTGAATTAAAACATCATATTTTTCAAAAATATTTGTTTTATAGTCTATTAATGTACCATTTTTTAATAGTGTTTTCATATAATTCCTCCTTTTCAATTTTTTATATTCTATCATTTTATAATTTTATTTTCAACATTAGTGTCAAGAAGTTTCGGATGAAAATTTTAGAAATTATTATTGATACAATAA
>CAMCQH010000013.1 GCA_945877035.1 uncultured Clostridium sp.
TATTGCATCTGTACTTGCTGGGTCTGGTGTATATGTTACATAGTCTCCTGGTTGTACTTTACTTGCTAATGTTTCTTTTGTTTCCAGTGTCTGTCCTCCTATTATAGCATTCATTTGTTCTAAGTAATTTGTCAATATCGCATTTTCCTCTGCTGTTTTCTCCTCTGTTAAATTCTTTGCATTTTGTGCTTGTGTGAATAGCCCTTGGTTTAATAGTGCTGATATTGAGATTCCTGCCAATATCAATAAAATAATAATTGTAATTACTAGTGCCACTAGCGTTATACCTTTGTTTTTCATTCAATATTCCTCCTCATTTGTTTTATTCTAAATTCATTCTACTACATTTTTAGTTGTATTTCAACAGTTTTGGTTTATTTTTTTAACAAATAGTTACTTTTTGTTACAATTCACAATCCATTAATGTAGAAAAGTAAAACTTGAGAATATATAAATAAAATTATTTTTGACGAATGCGACCGGAGAGTATCTTAAAAAATCTTAAATTGCATGGTTGAGGGTGCGCAAAGTCGGAGAGACTCAAACATGCAATTTTAGATTTTTTTAGAGCTCGTATTGAGCCGAGGAAAAAATAATTTTATTTATATATTCTCAAGTTTTACGGCTTGGTTTAAAGTAGTGAATCGTAACCATTAAAAAATAGACCCAGAAAATTTTGAATAAATTCCACTAGACATTTATATCTATTTATAGTAGAATATTCAAGACAAAATATTTTTAGAGAAAGGAATATTGATTATGGCAAGTTTACCAATTATAGTAAAATATTTATTAGTTTTTTTTATTAGCATGGTACCAATAGTAGAATTAAGAGGAGCAATACCTATTGCAGAAGGTTTAGGATTAAATATATTTCTATACTATCCAATAGCAATTATAGGCAACATGCTCCCTGTTCCAATTATTTATCTATTTGCTAGAAAAGTCCTTGAATGGGGAAAAGACAAAAAAATTATTGGAAAATTTTTCACCTGGTGTCTAGAAAAAGGTGAAAAAGGCGGAGAAAAATTGAAAAAAACAGCTGGAAATAAAGGTATCTTTTTTGCTTTACTTCTTTTCGTTGGAATTCCTATTCCAGGAACTGGCGCATGGACAGGAACATTAGCTGCTAGCTTTTTAAATCTTGATTTCAAAACTAGTATAACAGCTGTAACACTAGGTGTTCTATTAGCAGGTATTATAATGTCTTTAGGTAGTAAATTTGTTGCAATTTTAGGATGGCCTGGTTTAATTGCAATTATTGCTGTAATTTTAGTTATTATTGCAATATATATTATTAGATCTAAATCTAAAAAGAAAAAGTAATCAAAAATGACAGTATAAAAAACATTTTCTATACTGTCATTTTTGTATATAACATTTTATACCTTATAAGTTCCAAAAAATCAATTAAATATATTACTTTTTAGAACTTATATGGTATTTTATCCATTTTTTATATTTCTATTCAACTTTTTCTTCTATTTTTTCTTCTTCATCTTTAATTTTATTCCTACTATCAACAAAATCTGTTAATATTGTTTTAATTACAACAGCAATTGGCACAGCTAAAAACATTCCCAAAATTCCAAAATATGCCCCTCCAATAGTAATAGAGAACAATACAAGTAATGGACTAGTTTTTAATGAAGAACCTATTATTTTAGGATTTATTATATTTGCATCAATTTGTTGTAATATTATTACAACTATTGCCATTACTAGTGCTTTGCCAAATCCTCCAGTAATAAATGTTACAAGTATTCCAAAAGCCACAGCTACTATCGCTCCAATATATGGTATCATATTAAATAATCCAATTATAAATCCTAATAATGGTGCATATTTTACCTTTAATATTAACATAGCTACAGTAGTTAGAATACCCACAATTACTGCATCCAACAATTGGCTAGTTACAAAAGTAAAAAATACTTCATTTGCATTAGTAAAATATTTATCAAGCGCCTCATATGTATCTTTTTTGAATATTGCTCTTGAAAATCTTCTTAAAGATTTTACTATTGAACTTCTTTGTAATAAAATATATACAGAAACCACTATAGATACAAATACATCAAATATTCCAGAGAAGACATTTATAATATTTTTAACATATTCAATAATTTTTTCATTATTAATACTTAAAAATTGTTTTATATCTATATTAGTTAGTTCTTGCATCTTTTCTTGCATCATATCGCTTTTAAATATCGAATCTTCTGGCAATTCAGCATATTTATTAACTAATGTTTCATAATAATTAGGAATATTGCTAACCAACTCAACTACACTGTCTATTAATATTGGAAAAATACAATTTATAATTATAATTACAACTGCAATAAACATTATATATGTAGTTACAACTGATATTCCTCTCGCTTTTTTTGATATTATTTTAAATTTTGATTTTTTTAATGCGTTTTCAATTTTTCTACATGGTATAAATAAAATATATGCTATTAGTAATCCTATTAAAAATGGTTTTAATATAGTAAGTAATGTTCCAAACCATGCCTGTATTCCTGAAATGTTGTCCAACATTTTATATACTATGACCACTGTTATTGCAATTAATAGCCATGATATTCTTTTTTTCCATCCTTGTTTTATTTCTTCCATATCTACATTCGCTCCTTTCGTTCCTTTTGGGGACGTTTCTCAAATGGACATTTTTGTCCTTTTTGTACCAGATGTCCATTTGAGAAACGTCCCCGAATGGACAAAAACGTCCATTTTGTACCATATCTTTAAATTATAATCCAATTTCTAATCCTACTGGGCAATGGTCACTTCCCATTACTTCTGGATATATTGTAGCTTCTTTTATTTTATTTTCAATATCTTTTGATACTATAAAATAATCTATTCTCCAACCTACATTCTTTTCTCTTGCGTGTCCCATATATGACCACCAACTATAAGCATTTTCTTTGTCTGGATATAAATATCTAAATGTATCTACAAATCCTGCATCTAACAATTCAGTCATTTTTGCTCTTTCTTCATCTGTAAATCCTGCATTACCTCTATTAGATTTTGGATTTTTTAAATCTATTTCTTTATGTGCTACATTTAAATCTCCACACATAATAACTGGTTTTGTTTCATTTAGTTTTAATAAATATTTTCTTATTTCATCTTCCCAAACTTGTCTATAATCCAATCTTTCTAGTCCTCTCTTTGAATTTGGTGTATATATATCTACCATATAAAAATCATCAAATTCTAAAGTTATAACTCTTCCTTCTTTGTCATGTTCTTCGATTCCAATTCCATAAGTTACTTTTTTGGGCTTTATTTTTGTAAAAATAGCTGTTCCTGAATAACCTTTTTTCTCTGCGCTATTCCAGTAACTTGTATATCCATCAAATTCTAATTCTACTTGATCTGGTTGGCATTTTGTTTCTTGAATACAAAATATATCTGCATCAATTTCTTTAAAAAAGTCCGCAAATCCTTTTACTAGACATGCTCTTATTCCATTTACATTCCATGATATTAATTTCATTATTTATTTCCTTTCATTTAAATATAAGTCTATTTTACTACATTTGTTTAAAAATATCAAATTATGGTTTTAATGCTGTAATTGGCACTATATAAATTCCTGTTTCTGGATCTTGTGCAATTACATCTGTATATCCAACTACAACACACATAAATTTTGGTTTTTTTATCATGTTATCATAAAAGTTCATTAAGCTTTTTTTGGCATAATCAACTTCATGAAATCCTAATTTTATTTCAACTGCTGCATATTCTCCATCACTAAATTCTAAAATTGAATCTACTTCTAGTCCTGTAACATTATCTCTAAAATGGAAAAGCTTTCCACCCAAATATTCCATATATATTTTTAAATCTCTTTCAACTAATGCCTCAAACATAAATCCAAAAGTTTTCAAATCATCTATTAATTTATCTTTTGTTAAATCCAGACTTGCACATGCGAGTGATGGATCAGTAAAATGCCTTTTCACTGATTTTCCTAATCTATCTGGTGACCTATAATTTTCACTATATGCATTTTGATTTTCAGTTATATGAAGTCTATTTAAAACATCTAAATAATCATCAATTGTTGTTCTACTTTCAATAATTTCTTTCTCATTAGCACATTGTTCTATATCTTTTAATAATGTTTTTTTATTTGCAATAGTTGACTCATTTCTTGCTAAACTTTTAAGTAACATTGACATTTTATTTTTATCCCTTTTTTTATCATCATGAATATCTTTATCTAAAATTGCCTCAATATAACTTTTAGGTATTATTCCGATTTTATCTTCTGGCGTTTTAATATTTGAAGGCCATCCTCCACGAATTATTAGATTTGCCAATTTCTGCAGTGTAATTTTATCATTTAACTGGTTTTTTAAAGTACCATTTAACATATCTTGTATAGATGCTTTGCCAGTAGAATCTCCTGATTCATATAAGCTCATTGTATGCATTTGTATTTTTCCAATTCTACCTGCTCCAGAATGATGTATTTTCTCTTTCTGTTCTTCATCTGTTAATTTAGTAGAACATGTTAAAAGATAATTTCCTTTTTTAGTAGTTTCATCACATTTTCTTCTAACAGCATCCCATACCTCTGGAATTATATTCCATTCATCAATTAATTCTGGTCTTTCTTCATCTAATATTAAATCTAAACTTAATTTTGCTTTTTCCCTAATTTCATCTTCATCTAAAAGTACCATACTATTTGCATGATTTAAAGAAGCCCATGTTTTACCACACCACTTTGGACCTTCAATACTTACAGCACCAAAAACTTCTAAGTATTCTTCTATTTTTTTGTCAACTAATCTGTCTATATATTCTTTTTTTCTCAAAGACATTTTCTTTTCTCCTTCCCTTACAATTACATTTTACCATATATTCTATGCATTTTCAATATTTAATATACATTTTTTAATGAATTTGATATGCACTTTTTAACAATTTTAATATACATTTTTTAATAATTTCAATATGCACTTTTTAATTAATTTGATATACATTTTTTAAAACATTCATTGTATATGTTGTAATAGCAATAAAAAGGAACTCCTTTTATAGGAATTCCCAATTAATTTTTTAAATCATATGTTATTGATTAACTACACTTACTGATAAATATCTTACACCCCAAGCTAGAGCTTCTGCATGTGAATTTACATATATATCTATTTTATTACCTTTTATAGCTCCGCCTCTGTCTTCAACCGTATAAGTATGTCCATTTATATTTAATTTAGTACCAAATGCGAATTGAGAAGATGCTGCAACTGTTCTTCCTGCTGTTGCCTTTGTCCCCATTGCTGTAATACCAGTTGATTTACCACAACATTTAGCACATGAACAATATGCTGTTATTTTATATATTTGTCCACTTGCATTTGCTGATACTGTTGTACTTGGTGTCGCTCTTGATGTTGTTCCAGATCTTGATGTTACAACTTTATTTACCTGTACTATCTTATTTACTGGTTCTTTAATTATCTTTTCAGATAATTGTATTTTTTCAATTTCTACTTCATTTTGATATTTTATTTTATAAGTTACTTCTTTTAATCCATTTTTTCCTTGTTGTAAAACTTTATTTGTTGTATTTGTGTCTGTTCCTGCTGTATTTTTTGTTATTGTTTCATAAGGTATCTCAACTTGTTCTGTAACTATTTTTTCTGTAATTGGTGCATAATTATTTAACAACTCATTTAATGTTGTTTGAACACCTTCTTCAGAAACTTTAGCTATTTGAACTTCGTTGTATGATTTATCAACAATTCTTATAACAGATCCTGCTGCTACTTCTTCACTAGAATCTGGTATTGTTTTTTGGTTTTCATCTAAAACTATATTATTTTCATCTAATACTTCACTAATTGTAGATTTAGCTGTTAAAACAGTTAATTCGTATCCATTTTGTAGTACAATTTTAACATCTTTTAAATTTGTACTAACTGCCATAACACCTATTCCTGAAATCAATACTAATATTATACTAACACATATGATTTTCATAATAGAAATTGAAGCTTTTTCTTCATTTTTCATAAATTTATAATACCTCCTTTTGGCATCACTTCCAATTATACTACATTTTATTATATTTGTCAAATTTGTCCAAGCCTACGGCTATAAACGTTTCATTATATTATATGCTGTAAGTACTGAAAATAGTACAAAATTTTTTTGTAAATTTTTTATGAATTTTGTGTAGAAATTTGAAAAACTATTGTTAAAATTTTAAATTTATGTTATTATCTACTTATATTAAGTATATAATAAAAAAGGAGGAACAAATTATGGGATGGATTATATTAGCAATAGTAGTATTATTAGTAATTGCCATCATAGCAATGTACAATGGATTAGTATCTTCTAGAATCAAAGTAGACAATGCTTGGAGCCAAATTGATGTACAATTACAAAGAAGATTTGATTTAATTCCAAATTTTGTTGAAACAGTGAAAGGATATGCAGCACATGAATCAGAAACTTTTGAAAAAATAGCTGGGTTGAGAACAGCATGGGCAAATGCCGGAACAGTTGCAGAAAAAGCTGATTTAGACAACCAACTTTCAGGAGCATTAAAAACAATAATGGCTGTTTCTGAAAATTATCCAGAATTAAAAGCAAATCAAAACTTTTCAGAATTATCTGAAGAATTAAGAAATACAGAAAATAAAATTTCTTTCTCTAGACAATTCTACAATGACGCTGTAACAATGTATAACGAAAAATTACAAATTTTCCCTTCTAACATCATTGCAAATATGTTTAATTTTAAACCTCGTGATTTATTCAAAACAGATAGTGATGAAGCTAGAAAAAATGTAAAAGTAGACTTTGGGAAAAATGCATAATTTATAATAAAAGGGGTTGTCAATAGGGACGCCCCTTTTTGACAACTTATAAAATTTTGGAGGAATATTTATGTTTAAATCAAGCAAAAAAAATAAATTTGAGTCTGGTATAATAGTATCTATCTTTATAATTGTAATTACATTAATAGTATATTATATTTGTAATGCATTAAATTTAGGAAATCTATCAATAGTAATTGCATTAATATTTTCAATAGCAAGTGCTTGGGGTTCTTACTATTATAGTGATAAAATTGTACTAGCATCTTGCAGGGCAAGACCAGCAACAAGGGAAGAAGATTTAAAACTTGTTAATATATTAGATGCTTTAATGGTAACTGCAGGATTACCAAAAAAACCAGATTTATATGTTGTAGAAGATAATCAACCAAATGCTTTTGCAACAGGAAGAAATCCAGAACATGCTGTAATATGTGTAACAACTGGATTACTAGAAAAATTAGATTATTATGAATTAGAAGGTGTTATAGCTCATGAAATGAGTCATATCAAAAATTACGATATTCTTTTAAGTACTGTTGTTTCTGTATTTGTTGGATTTATAGTAATGTTATCAGATATATTTTCTAGAGCACTTTTCTGGGGTGGTGCAAAAGATAGAGATAGTGACAGTAAAGCAAATGGTATTTTAATGTTATTAGGTTTAATCTTTTTAATATTATCACCAATTTTTGGTACTTTAATGCAACTTGCTCTTTCAAGAAAAAGAGAGTACTTAGCAGATAGCACTGCTATTGAATTTACACGTAATCCAGATGGTTTAATATCTGCATTGCAAAAACTTGAAAATGACCCTAATGAATTAGAAACTGCAAATTCTGCAACTGCAAATATGTATATTATAAATCCTTTTAAAAAGAATGGAGAAAAAGGAAAAAAGAAAACTTCTAGTTTGTGGTCAACACATCCAAGCACAGAAGATAGAATAGAAGCTTTAAGAAATATAAAATAAAAATTAGGGATTAAAGGCCTGGCCCCTAATCCCTAATTTTTAATATTCTTTTTGTATTTTTTACTGTCATTTTTTCAACTTCTTCCAAACTTAATCCCTTACTACTTGCAATTTTTTGAGCAACAAACCTAACATTAGAAGGAGTATTTCTTGTCCCTCTAACAGGTTCCGGTGCTAAATATGGACTATCAGTTTCAATTAAAATTCTATCATTTGGAACTAAATTAATCATCTCTTCAGCATTCTTTGAATTTTTAAATGTAATCGGACCAGCAAATGAAATATAAAATCCAAATTTTAATCCCTCTTTTATTAATTCTCTATTTTGCGGGCAACAATGAAAAACACCTCTATTTTTCACTTCATTTTCTTTTAATACCTGAATAGTATCCATTACTGCATCTCTTGTATGAATAACAATTGGTAAATCTAGTTCATTAGCTAATTTTATTTGTTCTATAAATGCTTTCTTTTGAATTTCTTTATTTTCTGTATTCCAATAATAATCTAAACCTATCTCCCCAATTGCCAAAACTTTTTTATTATTTTTAACTAAATCCTTTATTTCTGATAATTGTTTCCACAATTCTTCTTCAGTTTGTGGAATATCATTTGGAGAAACTCCAGCAGTTGCATAAATAAAATCATAATTATTAGCTATTTCAATAGCTTTTTTTGAACTCTCAACACTATAACCTGCAGTAACAAAGTTTATTGTTCCAGACTCATAAATTTCTTTTATAACTTTATCTCTATCTTCATCAAATTTTTCATCATTTAGGTGACTATGACTATCAAAAAAGCCCATTTTGCATTCTCCCCTTTTAATTTTTATATGACACTACTACATTAGCAGTCGCATATAATTTACAATGAGAAATACTAACATCAATACTCTCAATTTCATCAGTATTTATATTCAACAAATTCATTTGAGGTCTCCCCTGCTTATCATTCACAACCTCAAAGTCTTTCCAACAAACAGAATACTTATCATCCAATTTTGCAGAAATAGCTTTAAAAGACGCTTCTTTTGCAGCAAACCTACCAGCATAATGTTGATATTTCTGACCTTTTTTAGACTCACAATATTCAATTTCTCTATCAGTAAAAACTCTTTTTAAAAACTTTTCTCCAATACTTTCTATACTCTCTCTTATTCTGTCAATTTCTATAATATCAACACCACAAGTAACCTTCATAATCCGACCTCCGACTTCTGACCTCTAATTTACAATCTCTAACCTCTAACTTCCAACCTCAGGCATCTGACCTCTGACCTCCGATTTCCGACTTTCAAACTCCAACCTCTAATCCACCATCATCTAATTAATTCTATATAATTCAAAATATTAAAAATCAAAGATGCCACCAAAATCACAGCAACAACAATAATAGCTTTAGAATTCTTTTCAATATTCAACTCTTTATATAAAACATCATATTTTATTTTTATTTCATCATATAATCTATCTAATTCAAAAACTTTAAGAAGTTTAAAATTAATTTTTGAACCTATCTCATCATCAGTTATATCTTGCACCCATAAATTTTTAGTAAATTCAATAAACTTCTTTCTTGCAATTTTTAAATTTGATGAATTTTTGAATTCAATTTCTAATTTTTTCAAATATATTTTTTTATATAAATTCAAAATATAAGTATAAAAATATTCATTTTCAAATTTGCTTGGTAATTCTATAAAATTATTTATATCACTACTTGATGCAAATAATACAACTCCCTGCTTTGAAAATCCCATTTTTGCATATTTCCATTCAGAAAAAATAGTAGAATTATCTAATTCTATATCTGATGAATTGTCTGCAGATAAGAAATTCGCATATTTTACAAAATTATATTTTATATCCTCAAAACTTTTATTAGCATTCCAAGCCTCACTATCTATACAAACATATGAATATGTTAAAAATCTTTGAGTATCAATATCAAGTTTCATAGCTTCAATATCTGAGCCTGTAATATCTTTAACAAATTCTGTTAATTTATTAACATCACTAAATGTATTTGTTTGTAAGTAAATTTTATCATAGTCTTTTAATGCATTTTCTTGTTTTATATCTCTAAACTTATAATTAAAATTCAAAATATCTGAAAAACTTTGACTATCTTCTATATTTGTTTTCATGCTAAAAAAGCACACACCTGTATTAAAACATATAAGCTCTATTTTCTGTATTTTGAAAAATATTCCTTTATCTTCTGTTTTTCCTTGTATATCCTCTTCTAAATTATACTCAAAAATTGTACATGGGTATTTGCTTAAAACTGCTGATTTTGTATCATCTGGAAGTTCATTTAATTTATCCAATTTCAATTTAGAATGAGAAAAACTAGAAAATAGAAAATCTCTCATTTTAGGTGAAAAATATTTGTATAATTCAAAATCTTTTCCTTTTTGAAATACCTTTAATGCAAATCTTTTATCTTTTATTAATTTTAATATATACTTTTGATATTTACTCTCCTTTATTATAAAAGGATGTATAAAATATGTATATTGATAATTCATCTTTAGTTCCATTTTTATTACCTCTTTTATTACAATTGATTATAATAATTCATATTAATGTCTAATCCCAAATGCCATCTACCTATAAAATTAATTAACAAATATTCATCTAAATTATAAGTAGGTTCTTGTACTACATTTCCTTTAGTATCAATACTTCCCCATTTGCCATCTTTTTTGATTCCGGCATAACCGTAATCATTTTGTTCTGTTGCATCATCATACATATAGTCTACTATAACTTTTCCAGTTTTATCTACAAAACCATATTTTCCATCTTTTTTACTTAAGAATAATGTTCTATTTGGAAAAATATCTGCTTCTTGTTTTTCCTCAAATTTGAAATTATAATATTTATATTCATCATTTATTCTTAATTTCAAATATCCTTTACTTTCATTTAATTCTATCAAAATTCCTGTAAGTTTAGTTTCTAAATTACTGTTTAATACATTAGAATTGAAATTACTATCCTCTGCTACATAAATATCTGCTTTTTTATTATATGATATTGAGCTATATTCAAAAGGTATTTTTTCTTGTTTTTCATTATCTATAATTCCATATTTATCACCTTTTTTAGCTATAAATATTCCTGTTTTTGTTTCTTTTAAATCATCATATTCAGCATCTATTAATACTTCTCCTGATAAATTCATTACACCATATTTGTTTGATTTGACAAATATAACTGCATTTTCTTGGTTTTCTAGAATTTGTTTTATAGAATCAAAGCCTTTTGTTAATACATCTGCATTTTCCTTATTTACTAGTTTTTGTTTTCCATCTACTGTTACAACATATAAATCATTTCCATATACTTTTTCAATTCCATCATATTTTGTTTCTAATACTTGATTATTTGAATAATCTATAATTCCGTATTTACCATTATCATCTTTTACAATAAATCCTGATTTATTATCTTCTCCTAATACATCTATATCTGCATATTTAGGTTCTACAACGATTTTGCCTTCATTATCAACAATTCCATATTTTCCATCTTTTTTGATTTTAAATGAATTTTCTATTCCTGAAATTGATGTTATTTCTTCATATTCTGTAGGTAATATTTCTTCTCCTGAAATTTTTACTAACCCATATTTTCCGTCTTTCTGAACTTTTAGTATATCTTGGTCATACCAAAGATTATGGTTTTTGTCTTTATTTTGTATTGCTTCTACTTTACTATATTGTGTAAATATTTTCTCACCTTTTTCATTTAAGGCTTTTGTACTATATTCACCTGTTTCGTAGTTTACGTCATATGTGCATATAAATACTGGCATTTTAGAGTTTGGTATTACTATCATTTCTTTATATGATGGGTCTATTACATTGTTGCCTTCTGCATCTATAACTCCCCATTTATTGTCTTTGTATGATGTAAAATAACTTTTACTTGTTATTTTTCCTGACGTGTTGTCTTTTGTGAATATTCCTTTTATTATAAATACAAACATGATTATTACTGCTATTGCAATGGCTACTGCAAATACTTTTGTCATGTTTAATTTTGGTTCTGTGTCATATCTTTTTCCTCTACTCATAATGACCTCCTTTTTATCATGCTTACTATATCATAAAATGCTATTGTTTTCAAGTGTTTACAATTCAATTAGATTTTTAATATTTTATCACTTTTTTGCAAGATTTCTTGATGCTTTTATCACACTTTTGCAGACTTTTTTAGTATTTTTATCACACTTTTGTATTAAATATTTTACAAGACAATGGTTTATTACAATGGTTTGCCTGGGTACAAAATTCGACAAAAAAAGAGAGACAAATTGGTACTGTCCCAACTGTCTCATTCTTTATTCAAAAACTTACAAACAACAACACTCATATCATCTTTAGCCACGCCATAATTATTGTCAATTGCTTCATTCAAAACTAAATCAGCAATTTTTTTAGTATTTGTTGTCTCAATATCTTCTAATAAATACTTAATCCATAATTCTTTATTTTTATACTCAACATTAGAATCCAAAATTCCATCTGTGCACATAAGCATAATTTCACCTTCGCTAATGTCTCTATCAAATGACTGTAAATTAGCATCATTTATAATACCAGCTGGAAGAGAGTTTGCCTTAATAATTTGAACCTTATTTTTATTTTTAATATAAGTTGGACAAGCTCCACTTTTTATAAATTCTATATTTCCGCAGTATAAATCAATTATTGCAATATCTAATGTTGCAAATATTTCTTCATTTTGATTTATTAAGCTTGAATTTATTAATTCAAGAGATGTTTTTTTGTCAAAGCCTGATAGTAATAAATTTTCAAGCATTTTTAATGCTTTATTACTACTTTGTTTTGCATCATTTCCAGATCCCATACCATCACTTAATGCTACTAAATATTTTCCGTCTTTTAGTCTTATACTTAATAGGCTATCACCTGAAATGTCACTATTGCTTTTTGTAGTATCTGCATTTCCAAGTGCCATAACAAATTTATCATCTGACAAGAAATTTAATCTCGTCCCAATACTTGCCTCTTGGTTAAAAACAATTTTTTCTTTTAAAACTTCTGTAAGTATTTTTTCAATATATTCAATATCTGTATTATTTGATTTTTGCATATAAACTTCTATTAAAAATCTATCTTCTTTTTGTATTGAAATTTCTTGTATTTCTATTTCTTTTTGTTTTAACAATTCTACAACTTGTTTCTTTTCATTATTATATTGTTCTTCATTTTTTATATTTTTTTCTATATTTTCTGCTATACTTGAAATTGCCTTTGATACACCTTGTAATTGTGTTTCTATGTTTTTCTTATTTTCTTCAAACTTTTTTTGCCATACAAAATTTGATTTACTAATTTTATATGACATATTTATTACTCTTACCATTTGTGAAATATTTTCTTCCAAATATTCACTTATTTTTTTATCATCAAAACCAACAATATAACTATTACATTTTGCAAAAATATCAAGTAATTGCTCTCTTGTAATTTCTTGTTTATCAATTAATAATTTAAAAATTTCATCAACTATAGGGCCTTCTGTTTTAGTCATATCCTCATATAACATATTATTTTCATATCCATTTAAATTATCTAACAATTCTGAGATAAATATGTCTTTATTTGATTGCACAGTTTCTTCTTGTGCTTGATTTTTTTCTATTTTATAAGATTTAGCCATTTCTTGAATTGTATCTGAAACATTATTTAATCTTTCAGCTGTTTCTTTACTCTTATTTAAAGCCCTATCAGGAAATACTGGCAATAATTTAGAATTTCCCATAAATTCTTCTATATTAATTTGAATTGATTTTGGTATTGCTAAAAGTCCAATTGAAGCTATTAATATTTCTTTAAAATGAATTAGTTCTACTGTGTATCCATTAGATACATATGCAAGTACAATATTTCCTAAACAGAATCCTATTATAACTCCTATTTTTCCAAATTTATTTAGTATTCCTGCTATCATACCAGAAATTGCATAAGCAGCTACCATTACAGGGTCAGATGATGTAATTATTCCAAATGTAACTCCAATTGTTACACCTGCCGTTGTTCCTACTAATACGCCATTTTTCCAACCTAAAATTAAAACAATTAATATACTTAAAATATTTCTAATAGAAAATCCAAAAACACTTAAATCTCCAAAAGCTCCAACTGATATTGCTATCATTAAGCTAGCACCTAAAACCTCTTCAATTGAAAAAGCTTTTACATCTTTAAAATCTCTTACTACAATTATTGAATTTACAAAAATTTTATAAAAAACAACTGTAATTATTGAAAAAGATATTATAGATAAAATATCATACAATGTAAATCCTGATATTCCAACTTTTGCTAATTGGATTATTAATGTTGATATAAAAATATTTTTTGCTAATCTAATTTTCTCATTTTTTTCTTCATCATTACATCTTGGTTTTACTACAAACATACTTAAAATTAAAACCAATGCTGTTAATATGTATGTTAGTGCACCACTAACTCCAAATCTTATACTACTACCAATTATTGCAAAAAGTACTACTCCTAATAATGGAACTGAATTTACAATACAAGCACCTAAAATACTAATGCTAAATGGTGAAAATTCTCCTGTAATTCCTACCATTGATATCATAAGTGATATTATATAAATTGGTATGTTTTTTAATTCAAAAACATTTGATAATAAATCTATCTTTCTTTTTTCTTTTTTTGTTTCTTCATAATTTCTGCTATCTATTGTACTTTCATTTATATTTTGAAACATCCTTACCACCTCTTAAACTTTTATAGCATTATTTTACTACTTGTCCTTCGTATTTTTTGTCTTTTTTAGATATCTACTAAAAAAAGTTTTTTACAATTTGTGATATATTATTTATTTTTTAATTATTTTCTTTCTTTTTATGTTCTTTATTTTATTATATTTTAGCAAAATTTGCAATATATTTAACAATTAAAAAAAGGAAAAGAAGCATATCGCCTCAATTCCTTAATAAATTATTTTTTATCTACAATAAATCTTTTAATTAGAATTATTCCTACACCTAATATAGTGATTGCTGTAATTCCTATTACTATAGGTAAAATATAATCTTTATCATCACCAGTACTTGGTATAATTATAATTTGTTCTGAATCGCCTATATTGAAATAGTTGTTTATAAGTTTAACAGGTGTTCCTATAAATCCTGTTTGATTCTTTCTTACTTTCGCAATTTCAGATTCATTATTAAATGTATTATCATCTGTACTTGTTAATAATTTTGATGTAGATAAAGTAACTGAATTTGAGTCACCAGGTTTCAAATCTTTTGTTAGACTAGATGTTAAATAAATTCTATATTTATTAATATCTTCAGCCTTTTTCTTTGATGCATTAACATCCTCTAAATATTCTTTTTCTATTTCTGTCCATTTATTATTTGAATCATCTTGGTTAACAATACTTAGCCTTCCATCAACATAATCTAGTAATTCTGTTACTGATGCTGTTACTAATTTACTTTCATCTGTTATACCATAATAATAGTAATCTTTTGTTGAATAATCTTTTTCACCAACATTTGTAACTTTCATTGTATATATTGTTTCTAGTGTTGCTCCTTCTATCAATTCATTATCCATTTCTGTTTTTAATTGTCCAATATTAATTGCTCCACTTTCTGTAACAGATGGTTTTAAATATATTGTATGTTTATGTGTTCCTGTTAAGTTACCATTTTCATCTATTTTCGCATCTACTAATACTTGACCATTTGCTAATGTTATTTTATATCCTGAAATCTTTTTAGTAAAATCTAATGCTTGTTTTGCTCTTTCAACAATACCAAAATCTACATTTTGTATTGTAAATCTAACTTGTTCAGTTGTTCCATCTGTTATTGTTGTTGGATATTCTACACTTATTTGCATTGTTGGAGTTATTGAATCCATCTTCGTTGTTTTTATAATTTGTGATGATCCATCTTTATATGCATTATTTATTTCAGTTTCTAGAGTGTTTATTGTAATTTGTCTCATTTCATTATCAATTGTTGCTCTTGTTTCTGTTTTATCAAATGCATCCATATATCTTTCTTGTGCACTTATTGTATCATTATTATATTCTGAACCTCTATACCAGAAAGTATCTTTTGTTTGATTATATTTATTTACTCTGTTATTGTTATATATTGTTCCCTTATAATATTGTACCTTGTAAGTACTATCTCCCCAAGTATATGTTAATGTATAATCACCTGGTATATAATTTGAAATTAAGAAATTACCTTTTGTCAAATTATCTGCAACATATGCATATGTGCTACTTTCTGATTCATTATATTTTACTGGTTCAAAATAATTTATTCCAGTTTTTTCATCATATTGTAACTTAAATCCATATTTTCCATCACTATCTACTGTCTTTGTTTGATATACTTTGCCACTTCCAGAATTTTCTTTTAAAGTAACTAATATTCCACCAAGAGTTGTTTCTCCATTATCAAATATTCCATTTCCTTTTCTTTCTTCTCCAGCTACTGCTTCTTTACCTTCTTTTCCTGTTGTATCTACAAATACTGTACCATTTACACCTCTTGCATTTTTCAATTCAAGTTTTAATGATGTTGCACCATCTGTATCATCTTCATATGTATTTACTTGTCCTGGTACTACGTTTCCTGGAACTGAATCTTTGTCTACTACTGCTACTGGTGTATTTACGTTATTATCTTTAAAGGTTGTATATGAATTAATTTCAACTGTATTATTTAATACTTCACCATTGTTTACTAATGATAATACCGCTTCTCTATTCATTTCAAATTGAACATATATGAACTGTGTTACTCCTGATTCTATAACTGCATTTGTATCAATTCTGTATTTTGAATACTTATCACTATTGTATGACATTTGTTCACTATGTAATTCATTAGAAATTACATCTTGTTCATTTACTGAAGTTCCTGCATGTATTAGTTTCATTCTATTGTCACAGTAATCAACAATATTATTGATTCTACCTAAATATGGTGATTCATTTTTCAATGCTATTTTATATGTTGTATATACTTTTAGTTCTTTGTCTTTATTTGATGTTGTAAATTCTCCATCAGCTTTGTATATTGCTCTAGCATATGTTCCTGTATTTCTTTGGAATTTAACACCTACATTCCATGAAGATTCTTCATCAATCTCGCCTTCTGCGTTATATCTTACAGTTGCATATCTATAAATATGTGATTTTCCATTTACTTCTACTCTTACATTATACAAATCTTTTGTTATTGCATAATCTGTTTGTTCCTTTTCAAATAATCCTAAATTGATATATCTGATTTCTTCCATTGTTGGTTCAAAATCACTATATAAATGATATCCCGCTTCATCTGTTCTAGCATAAACTTCATCATTTTTATAGTAATTTACTGTATTTACATGGTCTTTATTAGTACCATTATATTCAGCTTGTACATCACGATCACTAATATGTAAAGTTTGTGTACCATTTCCATCTACACTTGTAAATTTACTATCTAATATATTTCTAGAATTTGTATCTATTGCTTTTGAGCCATTTGTTTTACTTAAATTTGAAGCCACTGATTGATATTTTATTCCACCATATTCAAATTCAATATGATATTTTCCTGCTTGTAATTCATCTAAGTCAACACCTTCAAATCGATATTCTCCACCATCTATTTCACTATATATGCCTTTTTCTCCTGTTTCTTTTATCAATAGTTCACCTTTATTATTCCTTACTATATTACCATTAGCATCTTTTAAATATACTTTTATACCATTAAGGCCTTCTTCAACACCTTTATCATATAAATTATTTCTTACAGTTGTTTTACCTTGATTTTCTTCAAGCCATACATATCCTGATAGTTTTACATATTTTTGATGGTTATATAATAATTTAGTTTCATTTAAACTATTTACTGGATATTCTTTTCCTATCTCTGGTGAATATCCATAATGTGGGTTTGAAGATTCAATAGCTGTTATCTGTGGATCATTTGCATAACGATCTGAAACATAAGTTGGATAGCTAATTATGTAAGGTCCAGTTACATATATTACATATTTTCCCCCAAAACTTACTGAAGTTTCTTGAATAATACCATTTTCATTTGTTTTAAACTCTTTTGCACTACCTTGAGAAATATTGCTCCATCTGTTACTATAATCTATGTACATTGTATGAGGACGCCACTCATAATAATAATATGTATAAGTACCTATAGGAGTTGGATAAGATTTTACATCTACCAAATCATATGTTAAAACTTGCGCTCTAAATTTGAACCCTACATTATCTAATGGTGTTTTTTCTCCTCTATCATCAACTTTTTGTAATCCAAATTTTATAGAATCTTTCTTAACACCATAATCTTGATGTCCTTCACCTTTTGCTTCTACTGATTTTTCACTTGGTAATACATGTACTAAGTTTTGATATTCAGTACCTGATTTTAAAAACCATACTTTTACTTTTTCTACTTTTGTTTTTTGTACTGTTTTTAAATCTAGATGTACTGATGTTATATCTCTAGCTCCTTTTATATCAATATAGAATTTATCTCCTGATTCTATATTTTTAACATCAACAGTTTTTGCAGTACTTCCTTCATATTTTACAAATTTAACATCTGTTACATTATTTCCATCTGCTTTTACTGTAATACTTTGTAAAGTTCCTTCAAACTCCCATATAAATGGTCCTACTCTATAATAACCATTACCAAGGTCTTTCTTTTTCATATTATTCTTATTTGGTGTTTGATCTGTCATTTGTATTTCTTTTCCATCTGATTTACTTGTTGTACTTCCTATACTTGCAGCATATGACTTTGCTTCTTTTGCAACACTATTGTTAGATATAGAAATACCATCATTTCCACTCCAACTATAATCGTTTTTATCTCCAAATAATGCATCTGCCCATTCATTAGCAAAATACCACAATGCTTTTTGTCCTTGTGTATTGTTATTAACTGTTCCATAACCTTGTTTTTGATTAAATATATATGCAACAATTGCATTATAACCACTTTTTACTTCTTTTCCAGAACTGTTTTCTGAATTATAAACAGTAGCTGTTTTTCCATCAATTTCTACATATTTGTCTACAACAAATGTTTTTGTTGCACTTTTAAGTGTTTTATGACGTTGAATACAATAAGTATTCATTTTATTTGCTATATTATTATACCCTAAAGAATAAATATTACCTATAGCATTTTTACCTTTACTTTCCATAGTTGTAATATCTGTATTAGCAGCATTTACAACACCAATTGTTAAAGCAGTAATTATTATTGCAGCTATTGCTATAAATTTAATTTCTACTTTTTTAATATGTTTCATTTTTTCCCCTCCTTCCTTTATATAATATTTCTATTTATAATTAATTTTTTAATTACATATACTGCTACACCAAGAATTGCTATTGTTGTTATAACTAATATTACTGTTGTTACTACTTGACCTGTTTTAATACTTATAATAACATCTGCTGAACTCATATCATTTTCGCCTTTTACTTTATTTCCTTCTGTTGAGTTTATATCAGTTAAGCCTAATTCGTTATAAGAACTTACAATTTCTGCTGTATTATTTACTAATCCTGTATTATTTTCTTTCATTTGTTTTATTACTGTTAATTTAACTTCTTTGCTTTCTCCAGGATTAATTTTTGTATCTGATAAACTTGTGCAATATACTGTGTCTTTATCTTGATACCATTCTTTATTTAGTTCTGAACTAAATTTGTAATCACTTGATAAATAATCTGCTATTTTCTTAACATATCCAGCTACTTCACCTTTATTTGTTACTTTAATTGTATATTCTACAACTACTGTTGTTGAATTTACTTCTTTTGCATTAATTTCTTGTTTTGCAAGTTGTGTATCTGTGTATTCTGTAGTTGTTGTTTTGCTATTTTGTACTGTTATTTTTGTTACATATTTGTCTAATTGCATATCATATTTTTTAGATAGAACTAAACCTATATTAATTCCTGATATGTTTTGATTTAGATCTATTTTCTCTGAAGCTCCAATTTTTGTTTCTTGACCATCTATAGTTATAGTTTTTTCAATTGCTTTTGAGCTATTTTCACTTAAAACTCCTTCTTTTTCAAATGTTGTAATTCCATATATAGATGTATCATATTCAAATATTACTAAATATTGTCCTTTTGCTATTTTAGTAAATGCATAAAATCCTTCTGAATTAGTTGTTGTTTCTATTACATTTCCATTTGCATCTTTAGCATATTCATTTGTTTTTGTATCAAGTAATTTTACTTTAATTCCTTCTAGTAATTTCTCATTTAAATCTTTTTGACCATTTTCATTTTCATCAGTCCATGCTGTTCCAGATATTAAATAACTTGATGTTGTTGAAGTATTATTTCCATTTTCTCCATTGTTTCCACTATTTCCACTATTTCCACTGTTTCCACTGTTTTCATCATCATCAACATATTCTTCTGTTTGTAACATATGTTCTACTCTTGCTGTTTTTACTACAATGTATGAATGTTTTAGTTTTGTTTCATTTATAATTTGAATAAGTCCGTTTTCATCATCTGAAAGATTTGCATCTACTTCTATAGTATAAACTATGCTTTCTCCAGCTCCAATTGTTTCTTCTGATAATGTTATTAATTTTTGTGATTTTTCTTCATCTTTTTCTAAATCATAGTCATCTTCTGATAATATTTTATCATTTCTTGTAATACTTTTTAATGTTACTTCATTTGATAACAAGTTTTCAACTTTTATACTATTAATTTTATTAGCTCCATTATTTTTTACAGTTACATTATATATAATTTTATTTCCAGCTTTTACATAGCTTCCACTATTTTCTGAAGTTACAGTCATATCTAAACCTTTTGTATCATTTTCTATTCTAAAGTCTAATTCATTTGAATTATAGTCTTTATTATTAGCTGTAACTTTTGCTGTTATAGACATATCTTCATAATCTTTATCTGTTTGCATATTTGTTACTATATATATTGCAACTGTTAATTCTTCTCCTGCATCTATTTCTTTAATTGTTAATGTATTTGTATTTTCTGCACTTACATACTCATCACTAATATAGAACATTTTTGTTATATCTATTCCAGTTGGTTTGTTAACAGTTACAACTGCATTAGTTACTTTTTGATTAGATTCATTTGCTACTGTTAATAAATATCTATAATTATAACCATTTTTGAATGTTGATGTTTCTTCAGTATTTTTTAATTGTACTGTTAAAATTCCTTGTTCAATTGTAGTTTTAACTTCATTTGAAGTTTTTGTTACATCACCATATTGAAGTTGAACAGTATTTGAAATTATATTTCCTGCTGTTCCTTTTTTAACTTTAACTTCATAATATTTTGTTACAGTTTCACCTTTTGCTATTTTATCAATATTAACTTCTAGTTCTGTATTATCTAATTCTATTTGCTCTTCTTTGTCTTCTGAATTTCCTTCAACTTGCTCTGTTGAATTTAATTTGTTTGAATCTATAAGTACTGTATTTTCTGGAACACTTGCTATAAGTTTAACATTTGTCATATCTTCTGAACCATCATTTGCAATAGTTACTACATATCTTATAATTTCGCCTTCTTTAACAGTTGAAGTTTCTTTTGCTGCAACTAATGCCTTTAAACTTACATCTAAAGTTGCACCTTTTTCAGTATTTATTGTCATAAAATCTGTTACAACTTCTTTTTCTGCTGTCACATTTGTATAATATACTGTATAACCTTGTTTTGCTGTTAAATTATATTCTAAATTATCAGGGAATTGTACATCATAAGATGCCTTAACACCTTCTCTAACAGCTAATTTATCTATTTTAATCAAGTATTTTTTTACTTTTTTAGAATCTGTTATATTTTCAGACCAACCATTATTTGTATTTGTTAAATCTTTTGTTGCATTTGCATTTTCTGAATAATATACTTTTATTCTGCTAGCATCTACTCCAGTTACTGTTATTTCTCCTACTGCTATATCAAAGTTATTTACTTCTACTGCATCTTTTGTTGGAAAAGTTCCTAATATTCTTACATCTGTTATTTCATTTTCTTCATTATTAATAATTTCATTTTCTACTACTGTACTATTAATTCCTCTTGCTCTTTGAATTATTGGAAGTGTTACCTCTTTATTTCCTTGATTATTTATTATTTCAGCATCATAACCATCTATTCTATTTATTGTTACTAACCCTGCATATGAAACAAAATTAACTGTTTTTTGGTCTTGTGCTGTTTTTTCTCCATTTATACATGTTAATATTATTTGTTCTTGGCTACTTGGTAATCTTTTATCTAGTGTTATATCCATATTTATTATTAATATAGCACCTTCTATAGCTTTGTCTTTATAATTTGTTTGTTCACCACTTAATTTTATTTCTATTATATTTCCGTCTAATATTTGTTCAGATGTTTTTGTTAATTCTTCTTCATCTGCTAATTGTACAGATTTTACATCTATATTTTGTACTGTTGCTGGTAATTGAATTCTTATTGTAGGATTTTTGTATAAGTCATTGTTTTCATCTCTTGAGTTTAATACAACTCTCATTTCCACATTGTTTGTACTCATTGTTGAAAATTCTGTTTTGTTTAATTGTAATTGTGCTTTTGTTTCAGTTTCTTGTAAACCTATTTTTGAACTAGTTACTTGTAAATCTACTGTTTCAGTATTTTCTACAACATTTCCAGTTACTTCTGTTGTTATCTCTGTTGCTTTTACTATATTATTTTCAATTTTTCCTATTGTTTTTGTAATTGTTAATTTTATATCACCTGTATTTTGTGGAGCAGTTGTTTTTATTTTTATTTCTGAAATTCCTTCTCCATAATTAACTATTACATTTCCATTTTCATCAGCTTGAGAACTTGAATTTACTTTTGCAATTTCTACATCATTTTTCGCATTTAATATTACTAATTCTCCATTATTGCCTAATATATTTAAAACATTTTCTTTACTAATTACTGTAGTTTTGTATGTTGAAGTAATTTCATTATCACCAATTTTTTGATTTTGTTCTGTCAAGTTTACTTCACTTACAACTCCTACTAAATTTGAATTTATTATTGTTGTATATGTTATATCTCTTGCAAGTCCAGCATATAATTTACCTTTATAAATACTTTCTTCATTTTGAATCATCTCTGTTGTTATTATTGAATATTTTTCATCTTCACCTATTTGTATTTCTGATGTTGCATTAACCTTTGTTCTTGCTGTATCATAAAGATTTATTTCTGAACTTACACTTATTTTTTCAGTATTTATTTCTACATCTTTATCAAAAATATATGTAATTATAAATTTGTCTTCTCCGCTTTTTGTCCAAGTTATTTTATTGTTTTCTGCAGTATTGTTTATTTCTATTGTTGCTAAACCTGTTTCTGCATTATAGTTCCAGTTATCTTGTGCTAGTGTTTTTCCATTTGTTGCTAATATCTTATTTGCACTAATTAATGCTTCTGGATATTTATCTGAAATTTTAGGAGCTTGTACTTTTACCAAAGAAGATTTTATAGGGAATAAATTATTGTTAATTCCTGAAGTTACTTGTACTTGTACTATTCTTTTATTTTCTCCATTATATTTTACAACTTTATTTGTGATTATTTCTTGTGATAGTTTTATGCATTCTTCAGCACTAGTATATGGACTAACCATATCTATCTCTACTGTTCTAGTTGCTGAAATAGCAATATCTTTTTGAGTACTATCTCTATATGTTCCTTCTATCGCAATTTTGCTTTCCATGTTTATTAAACTTAAATCAAATTGTGAATCTGTTAATAATTGAATACCAACTTCTATCTCTTTAGTTTCTCCTGCATTAATTTGATTTAAGTAAATTTTATTCTCTTCGATTTTGCTTATTGAATTATCTGTAAAATCACTTTTGAATTTAAAATTAGCATCATTTAATACTATATTTCCATTAAATAATCCCTCTTGTTTAACAGATATTTGAAAATATAGTTTTAAGTCTTCTGCATTTATTTTAGCATCTAAATTATTTACTTTCTCTCCTTCTCCATTTTTTAGATAAGCCTCAAATTCTACATTTTTGTTGTTTGTACTTTTATCGGCATTTACTGCATCCACAGCATAAGATACTACATTAGCACATAGCAAAACAAAATTTGCCATTGTTAATGTAGCAATAATCATTAAAACTGTTACGATTTTTAAAATTTTTTGGTTCATTGTACTACCTCCTAATAAAAACCTTTTTATTCAATTTATATAATATATTTTATATAAATATATGTCAATACTTCATATTTCTTGGTACTGTAAGCCTTTACGGAAACACAAAATATGAAATATAACATTTTTATTACATTTATATTACTTTTTTGTAATATATTAAAAAATAATATTTTTACATAATTCTGCTAATCTATATTATACAACAATCTTCTTATTTTTTCAATGTTTTTTTGACATTTTTATCCTTTTTCCTATCAATTTTAGTTTACATTTTCGTGTGACACTTCTTAACTAATATTCATATAATAATTATTATATGTTACAATTCACAATTATTTATACTAGAGTAGCGCGAGAATGTACTAATTTATTGATATCGGAGCGATTCGTGGGGACCGTTTTAGAAAATGTATGAACGCATGTGAATTACATTTTCTTAAAAGGGGTAGCGTAGAAATCAATAAATTAGTACATTCGGGAGCGGACTGTTTTAAAATTGTGAATAATACTATTATATTACATATATAAATTTTATTTTAATATATTATATTGAGGTGATATTATTGGATAATATGAATATTGATGAAAACACAATGAAAAACATTAAAAATATGGTTGATAATGGTAATATATCAGATGCAATTTCAAGTATTTCTCCAGAAATGATTCAAAATTTTTCAAAAATGCTATCAAGCCAAAATAATAACAACAACGACAATAATAATTTTAATACTAACACTAATACTGATACTAATACATCAAGTCAAAGTAGAACTAATTCAAATAATAATTTTGACATCAGCGGTCTAGATATGAATACAATAATGAAAATGTCTTCTGTTTTTCAAAAAATGAACAATACCAAAAATGACCCAAGAGCAAATTTATTAAACTCACTAAAACCATATTTAAGAGACGGCAAAAAAGACAAATTAGATAATTACATGAATTTATTAAATGTCACAAAAATAGCAGAAATTATGAAGGAAAACAATAAAGAAAACAATAAGGAGAATAATGATGTTTAGATTTCCGTTTTACAATTATCCTTATAATTATCCATATTATAGATATTATAACAGATATTACAAAAATAATGTACAAGATTTAGAACCTAAAAAAGAAGAAAAAGATAGTATTACTAACTCAAATGAAGTTAGTAATACTACCAATTCTCGATTTGATTCAAGCCCTGACCAAGCTATTTTTGAAATATTAGGAATCAAACTATATTTAGATGATTTAATAATTCTTGGTATATTATTTTTCTTATATCAACAAAATGTAAAAGACGAAATGTTGTATATAATTTTATTTTTGTTGCTTTTCTCATAATTTTAGTTTTATATTTAGTTTCTAAATAATAAAATTATAAATTTATATTGTAATTATTCTATTATAATTTTATCATCCTCAATATATACATATGCTTGTCTATGTACAGGCTCTTCATCTCTATCAATTTCTTTGACTATATTTGAAATTCTTATTTGCACAGTATCTAAATTTCCAGCTGCAATAATAGCATTTTTATTCCCTTTAGCGCCTGCATGTGCCAACCCTCTTAAATTTCCTAAAACTACAATATTATCTGATGCTATAACTTCTGCCCCTGAATTTACATCTCCTAAAATCACAATGCTTCCCTCTGTCTCTAGCCTTTGTCCAGACCTTAATGAACCTCTATGAAATTTAGTTTCAGAAATAGAAATCTCTTGCTTAAAAGTTCTTGTTATACTGGATAATCCTAAACTTTTTGGCATATCAAATTCCACATCAACATCAATATTTTGTTTTATCAATTCTTGTATTTCATCTATTTCCTTATTTTTTAAAACTTTACCTACAATTTTTATAGGTGTTTTTTCATCCTTATACAATTTTTTTAACTCAGGTAACTTTTTATTTAAAGCACCTATAATCTTCCTTTGTTCTGCATCTTCTGATATCTTAATTACAATATAATCCTTTTTTAAAATAATACTTACACAATTATTCATTTCTACATCCCTTTCACTACGCTTCGCTCCGTTCATCGTCACCCAAAATTTTTCAAATTTTGTCTGCCAAATCTCATAGTTCTACGTATCATTTAATTTTATAGAGTAGTTCTAACTGTTGATATATTAAAATTTAAAAAATGAATTTTAATTTTAATATATCAACAATTAGAACGGCTTATTTAAACAAATCACCTTATACTTTCTATATAAGAAATCGCCCTCATATCCTCAGTCACATTTTGAGTATTCATACCAAAATACTCTGCCATTATATCTCTAACCGCCTCTGCTGTATAATTTCCATGTCCACCATTTTCAACCATAACAACAACCGCAATTTCCGGATCATCATATGGAGCAAAAGCAGCAAACCACGCGTTTACAATATCCTTTCCATTTTTATCTTGTCCAGCTTCAGCAGAACCTGTTTTTCCTCCAACTTCTATATTAAAATTTTTAAATCTTACATAAGCTGTACCAGATTCTCCGCTAGTAACAGATTTCATACCTTCTTTTACAGCATTTAAATATTCTTTATTTAAAGTTATATTTTCTTCATCAGAATTATCTGAAAGTCCTAATTTTTTATTTACAAAATTATTTATTTCTTCCTTAGATACTTCTGTTCCATCTTCATTTTGAATTGTTTTTACAATACTAACATCAATTTTATTTCCACCATTTGCAATCATACTTATATATTTAGTCATTTGTAATGGTGTAAATCTATTGTATCCTTGTCCAATTGATGCATTTAATGTATCTCCTGGATTCCAAGTCTTTCCAACTGATGCAACATATTCTTTACTTGCTAAAGTTCCTGCTGTTTCATCTGGCAACTCTATACCTGTTTTTGTGCCTAATCCGAAATATTTAGCATATTTATCTAATGTTTCTATTCCCATTCTATCAGCAGTTTCAATAAAGAAATAGTTACATGATTTTTCTATAGCACCAAGCACATTAAGGTATCCATGTCCAGTATGATAATCTGTATAATACCAACATTTCCACTCAGCTCCGCCATATTTTTTATAAATTCCAGTATCATTTATTCTTTCATTTAATGTAATGTTCCCTGATTCTAATCCTGCTATTGCTGTAACCATTTTAAATATTGATCCTGGTTCATATGCACTTTGTATAGATTTATTTAATAATGGATAAGACTCATTTTGTAAATATCCCTGCCATTCTTCATTACTTATTCCATTCGCAAAAGACTGTGGATTATAATCAGGATAACTTGCCATTGCTAGCACCTCTCCTGTTTTAACATTCATAACTACACATGACCCACCTTTAGCATCATATGATTTTCCAAATCCACCATTTCTTATTTTTTCTATATTATTTTTTAATGCATCTTCTGCTATTTTTTGAAGTTTTGAATCAATAGTTAATACTACATTACTACCTGCAACAGCCTCTTCAGCAATATTTTCAGCTGTAATAGTTCCATCAACAGCCATATCTATTTGTTTTACACCTTTTTTACCTTTTAAATATTCTTCAAAAAGCGCTTCTACTCCTGTTTTTCCTATAATATCGTTTTGATTATAAGTATCTTTCTTTTCTTTATATTCAGTATCACTTATTTTATAAGCATATCCTAAAATATGTGATGCTAAAGTTCCTTCTTTATACTCTCTTATAGGCTGTACAGAAATATTTATACCTGGGAACTCATCACCATTTTCATAAAACTCTGCAACAGCCTCCCTTGGTATATCTTTTGCAATTGTTATAGATTTAGTACTACTATATCCCTCTTTTACTATTGCATATCTAATTGCTATAATCTTTCTCACTTCGTTTATATCTTCATTATCAATTTTATACTTTTCCTTAAACTTATAAAACGCATCTTCTGCAGTAGCATTTTCATCTATATTGTTGTTTCCTTTCCAATTGGTTAAACTATTTTCTGATAATTTAAATTCAAAAGGATTAATACTAATTGGAAAAGAATCAGTATAAGAAACATTATATTTTTCTAAAACATTAACTATTTTTAATATAGTATCATTTAATGTTTTTGTATCTATTTTACTTTTATATAACTCAAAATTAAATTTTTGACTAGAAGAAACCAAAACATTTCCAGACCTATCTAATATATCACCTCTTGCCGCTTCTAATGTGCTTTCTCTTGTCAGTCTAGTATTTGATTCTTCTCTATATTCTGTACCATGCACAATTTGAAGGTTAAACAATTGGACAATCAAAATTATTCCTATAACATATGTAAAAACAGTCGCTGTATTATATCTAAAATTAATATTCTTTTTATTAATAATTTTTGCCAATTCTTCACCTTCTTTCACTAAAAATACCTAGTCAAAATCCTATTACCTTTATACTCATTTTCAATATAATACCCAAATTTCTGTATCAAAGGATAAATAATTATAGTAATCAAAATATTATAAACAACCTCTATCACTAAAATTTTTATAAAATTCACTAACTCTAGATTTATAGAATAAATTATATAATTTATAAAATATGCCACCACCTCAAAAATAACAGTTGAGCCAAACACCATAAACATCATAGTTATCCTACTATCTTTAGAAAAATTCTTATCAAAAATTGTAGCAATAACACCTATCAAAGCTAAACCTAATAAATTTTGCCCTACTTTTTCTTTAAAAATCAAATCTAAAAATATTCCTACTCCTGCTCCATATATAATGCCCATACTCTTATTTCCAAATAATCCTATAAACAAGATATAAACAATAAAAAGATTAGGCTTAACACCTGAAATTGAAAACCAACTAAAAAAGTTAGATTGCAAAAAATAAATTACAAATCCAATTACAATTAAAATTAGGTTTATAAGAAATTTTTTCAATAATTCCACCTCTCTAAATATTTTGTTAATGACTTTTTATAACCAATACAGTATTTAGTTTGCTAAAATCTACCGCTGTTTCTACTAATGCATATCTATCAGTTATGTTTTTAGTATTAACAATTTTTTTAATAGTTCCTACATGTATTCCTTTTGGATAAATTCCACCTAATCCTGATGTTTCAACACTATCTCCTTGGACTAAATTTGCATCTGTAGGTATATACATAGCTTTTAATTCTGAATTACTATCTAATGTCCCTTTGCAAACTATACTATCTTTGTTTGTGCTCATTAGGCAACTAATAGAACTTGATGTATCTATTATTGTTCTTACTTTTGCAGTATTATCAGTAACAGATATAACATGTCCAACTAATCCTTCATCAGCTATAACAGTCATTTTTTCTTCTATACCATCGTTTTTTCCTATATTTATAACAATTGTTTTTGAATAATTACTTATATCTTTATTTATAATATAAGCAGGAACAGTTTTATACTCACCATATTTTTCTGTTAGCCCTAAATATTCTTTCAAAGTTTCATTTTCAGTTTTTATATTTTCAAGTTCTCTTAAAGATTGCTCTAACCTACTATTTTCTTCTTTTAACTCTTGATTTTCATTTTTTAAATTATTTATATCTGTAAAAAATGTAGAATTTCCACTAACTTTATTTTTCAAATATGTTAATCCATTTTGCATAGGCATAACTAATTTATTAGCAATATTTTCAAAAAAAGATGTATTAGCTTCTCTATTAGAAAATATAACTATTAAAACTAAAATAACTATAGTAATAATAATTCCAAACAAACCACTTCTCTTATTCTTATGCATAAACCTCTCCCTTCTACATTTTCAAAACTCTAATTTTCAAACATCCAACCTCCAACCTCTAACATCTAACATCCGACATCCGACATCTGACCTCTGACCTCCAACTTCTAACTTCTAGTCCCTACTTCCTCTTCCTAGAATTAACAAGTACAGTCTTCAATCTTTCCAAATCATCCAAAGTCTTGCCAGCACCTCTAACTACGCAGTCTAATGGTTCTTCTGCAACATATACAGGCATACCTGTTTCAATGCTTAATAATTTATCTAAATTTTTAATTAATGCACCTCCACCGGCAAGAACAATTCCTTTTTCCATAATATCTGATGCAAGCTCTGGTGGTGTTTTTTCAAGAGTATTTTTAACAATATCAACAATTTTAGAAATTGACTCTCTCATAGCTTCCTCAATTTGTACTGATGTTATTCTTTCATTTCTAGGTAACCCATCTGTTAAATCTCTTCCTCTTATTTCCATTGACATTTCTGTCATAAGTGGCATTGCACAACCTATCTGCATCTTTATTTGTTCAGCAGTAGTTTCTCCTATTGCTAAATTCATTTCTCTTTTAACATAATTTACTATATCTTCATCAAGTTCATCACCTGCGACTCTTAAAGAATGACTAACAACAATTCCACCTAATGAAATTACTGCAACTTCTGTTGTTCCACCACCAATATCAACAATAATACTTCCACTTGGTTCAGCAACATCTAAAGAAGCTCCTATTGCAGCTGCCATAGGCTCCTCTATTAAATATACTTCTTTTGCTCCAGCTTGAAGTACAGATTCTTCAACAGCTCTTTCTTCAACTTCTGTTATTCCTGATGGTACACCAACAACTACTCTTGGTTTTCCAACATTATATCTTTTTTCTACTTTTTCTATAATGTTTTTAAGCATTAATTGAGTAGCTGTAAAATCGGCAATAACACCATCTTTTAAAGGTCTAACCGCCTTTATTTGTTCTGGCGTTCTTCCTAGCATTTCTTTTGCATCATTACCAGTTGCCATTATATTGCCTGTCCTTTTATCAATTGCAACAACAGAAGGTTCTTTTAAAACTATCCCTTTTCCCTTTAATGTTACTAAAATATTAGCTGTTCCTAAATCAATTCCAATATCTTTTGAACCAAATGTAAAAAATTTCATATTTATTCTCATTCCTTCCTAAAGGCATACACTCAGTTTTAAAAAATCTTTCAACAACCTTTTCTGCCTCTTTTATTTAAACATCCGTTTTTTGCATAGACTTTTTCTCTTTTTCTACTAGTTTTTGAGTTTCTACAAAAACACTTTTAAAATTTCCATTACCTATTACTATATGGTCTAGTAACTCAATATCAAACATTTTTGCAGCATTATACAATTTATCTGTAAATTTTATATCCATTATACTTGGTGTTGGATCACCAGTTGGATGGTTATGTATTAATATCATTTTAGGTGCTTTTATTTTTAAAGCCTCTGCTATAATTTCCTTCATATTTACATTTGCAAAATTAGTACCACCGTATTGCTACATCAACACATTTTAAAATTTCATTTTTAGTATTAAGTAAAAATAATTTTACATATTCGCGTTTTTCGAATCTCAATTCCTCCATTACTAAATTTGCTATATGCTCTGTGCTTTTTACTTGTACTTTTTTATAGTTTGATGGTTTTGACATTCTAATAGCAAGCTCACAAATGGCTTTAATCTGTATTGCTTTAACTCGACCTATTCCATTAATTTGCATAAGTTCTTGCAAGCTCATAGTTTTTAGAAAATTTAAATCACCCATTTGTGGGTCATAATTTAAACTTAATATTCTTTGAGCTATTTGTACTGAAGTTTCATCTTTAGTTCCAGACTTTATTATTATTGCTAATAATTCTGCATTAGATAAACTTTTTTCTCCATATAATTCTAATTTTTCATATGGTCTTTCTGTTTCTGGTAATTCTTTTATTTTTAGTGACAAATTAAACCTTCCTTTCATTTCACTCATCATAAAATAATTTTTTATTTTAAAGATGGTTTATATTTGTCCCACATTATTATATTTTTTTGTATATAAATATTGATAATATCATTCCGATAATACTTGCAACATTTATTTTAAACATTAATCCAAATGTTAATTGAATAACACTTAAATCTAATACTATTGGACTTTCTAATCCAAATTGTTGCTCATATGAAAGCCACCAAAGCCATGATACTCCTGATGCTAGTTTTCCAAGTAATCCCCCTATTACTAATCCTGCTAGTAAAAACACTAACAATATCCATATATTTTTTTCTCTCGTTGCCATATTTATACCTCCATTTTTTTCTTTTGTCCTTACGGATTCACCTTTTTCTAATACATTGATATTATATATTGATTTTGCTTTTTTTTCAAGAGATTTCCATAAATTTATAAATAATCATAATTACCAAAAATTGTTCCTTTTCATATAATAACAATAGTAGTATAATATAATTAATAACATTGGAGGTATCTAAATGAAAATAGAAAAAATAACAGAAAACAAAATTAGAATAATACTAAAAAAAGAGGACTTTAAAGATAAAACCATAGATTTAGAAAAAATTATTTTAAACACACCTGATTCTCATAGTTTATTTTTAGAAATATTAGACAGAGCTGAAAAAGAAGTTAATTTTAATACTAATGGGCATAAATTATTGATAGAAACATATATGCAAGGAGAAGATATTTGCGTATTCACAATAACAAAATACATGGAAAAAAATATTAATACTAAAAATTCATCTAAAAAGCATTTAATAGTAAAAAGAAAAACTCAAGTCTTTAATAATACCTCTATTATTTCAAAATTTAATGAATTTGAAGATTTTTGTGATTTTTGCGATTTTATCAATAAAAATCACACCATTAATTTAAAAGGTCTTTTTAAAAACTGCTTATTATATAATTATAACAATACATATTATTTAGTGATTGATGGTATAAATCCATATCATACTTCATTAAATTCATTTAACTCATCTTTGCTGGAATTTTCTAGTTTATTAAAATGCAATAAAAACTTTAAATTTAAATTAAAAGAACATGCAAAGATAATTATAAGAAATAATGCTATAAATACAGGAATAAAATATTTCACATACAAAAAGTAGATAAATGTAAAAAAATGCAAAACAATCCACAATTCATATATAAATTGTGGATTATTTTATTTAATATAAATAATTTTGTGGATTATATGCCACTCCATTAACTCTTATTTCAAAATGTAAATGTGGTCCTGTTGAATTTCCTGTATTTCCGACAGCTGCAATTTTTTGTCCTTTTGATACAGTTTGTCCAGCACTATAATACAATTTACTACAATGTCCATAATATGTTTGTACACCATTACTATGTGTAATTACCATTAAATATCCATAAGAACCTTTCCAACCTGAAAAAGTAACTGTTCCTGATGCAGCAGCCACAACAGGTGTTCCAGTTGAAGTTGCTATATCTAATCCGGTATGTGCTGAACTTCTTACTCTACTTCTAGCTCCAAATCTAGATGATATTGTGCCAGATACTGGTTTTACTAGTGAAATTCCTAAACTTACTTTAGTTCCAGAAATATTTGTAGCAGTATTTACACTTCCTGTTGAAGATTTTTTATTTGAAGCTACTACAACACTTTTTGGTTCAACATATAATTTTGCAACAGCATCTTCAACTGATGTCATGTCTTTCCATTCAGTTTCATATTTTTCTGAAATTGTAATTTTTTCAATATTTGAACTACTTTTTTCTTTTAATTTATTAACAATATCCTCTGCATCTGCAAAACTTGTTACATATGCTTTTTCTTCTTGGTTCTCTAAAACTGCATAATATCTATAATAAGTTTGTCCATCAGCTTTTACTAAATCAAAAATCTTATCATCATCAGTATCTACATTTCTTTTTAATAAACATATATTATACTCTGGTAAGCTTTCTACTTGCACAAAAGCTGCATTTTCATCATCACCATTTTCTATGTAATCATTTATCTTTGATTGCAATTTACTTTTATTGTCTGTATATCCTACCATTTCACCATTTATATTTACGCTATAACTTATTTTATAAAAAGATGCTACAATTCCTAATATAACTAAAAGCACTACTGATATTAGAACTATTAATTTCATCGTTCTTCTTGTATGTATTAATACTTTTTTAAACATTACAAATTCTCCTTATAAAATTATGCTATAATTTTATACTTTTTTAAAAAAATTTGCAAGAGGTTGTTTATTAATTTTCCGTAAGTTTTTATGAATTTTTTTCATTATTCTTTCATTTATTTTCATTTTCTCAAATTTTTTAATTATATAAAAAAATGTTACAATTCACAGATAATACATTTTAATCAAATGAAAAGGTTAAATATTATATATTCAACCTTTTTTATAAAACTTAAAAACTGTGAATTGTAACAAAATCTTATTGTTGTAATTCAGTTTTTACAGTTTGCACCTCTGTTGTTGTTGCTTTTTGTGCTGGTTTGTAATAGCCTTTTGTTTGAGCTATTTTGAAAAGTTCATATTGAAAACTTTCATCATTATTTCTAATTTGTTGAAATGCTTGTCTTAAATTCATGTTTTCTGATTCTGTTATAGCTGTTTGATAAGCTGTTAAATCTGATTTCACACCAGATAAAATGTCATTTACCATTGTTTTTTCATCCATTTTTCTTTCCTCCTATTAATTATTTAAAAATGTCATTAATTTTTGTTTTGTGTTTAAACTGTCTTGTGCTGCTTTTGTAAATAATTGTTTTATTTGTGGATCTACTGCTTGTGATGAATATGTGTTTAATTTTTGATATGCTATTTCGTGTGCTCCTATTAAATGTCTTAAATGTTGTAATTCTAATTGATTTAAATCTGCCATTTTTATCCTTCCTTTCTCTCACTTCGTTCGTTCATCGTCATCCAAAAATTTTTCAAATTTTTGTCTGCCAAATCTTTTTTGCTTCGCTCATCGTCATCCAAAATTTTTCAAATTTTGTCTGCCAATTTCTTGCGTTATTCTTTAATTATCATTTACCAATTTAAATTTTTTATTCAAAAAAAGAAAAAATTATTTTTTCAAATAACTTTTTCTTTTTTAATTAATTATTCAATTACTTCCAAATTCGCAAATTTAGCCATTAGCCTCTTATGCCCAACTTTATCAAATTGAATATCAACTTTTAAATCTTCACCTTCTGGCTCAACACTACTAATTGTGCCTTCTCCAAATTTTTTATGGAATATTCTTACTCCAGATTTATATTTAGATAAATCAACATCATTTCCAGAAGATTTTTTATTTAATGAATTCAAGAAACTTTCTGCAGTTCTAAACATAAATCCATTATTAGAACTTGCACTAGCTGCAACTACAGGTTCTTTAGTATCAATTTTATATGTCTTAATAGCTCCATTATTTGTAGCCCTATTATCTTTGCTTCCATATGTCCAACTATATTTTGAGTCTCCAAATATATTAGTTTCTTGTTTTTCTCCAAGTGCGTCATCATATCCATCAAGTAATTCACTAGGTATTTCTTTTAAAAATCTTGATACTTGATTACAACTTGTAGAGCCAAATATTGTACGCTGTTTACTACATGTTAAAAATAGATTTTCTTTTGCTCTTGTAATACCAACATAGCATAAACGCCTTTCTTCCTCTAATTCTTTAGGTTCAGAAATTGATTTATAACCAGGGAAAATTCCTTCTTCCATTCCAACTAAGAATACAACTGGGAATTCCAAACCTTTTGCACTATGTAATGTCATTAAAGTTACACTTTCATCAGTTTCTTCCATATCATCAATATCACTTGATAATGTTATTCCTTCTAAGAAATCACTTAATTTATTATCTGCTGATTCTTCTTCAAACTCTATTGCAACTGTTAAAAATTCATCTAAGTTCTCAATTCTGTTTTCCGCTTCTATTGTGTTTTCATTTTCTAATGCCTTTGTATATCCAGACTTTTTAAGTGTTTCTTTTATCAATTCAGATATTTGCATTTCATCTTTTTTAGCACGTAATTCTTCTATGCAATTTACAAATTCTCTTGAATTTAAGAACACTCTATTTAATCCATACTGGTCTGCATGTTCTATTATTTCATACATAGAAACACCTGTATTATTTGAAATTTCTTCAACTTTGTCTAAGCTTGTCTTTCCAATTCCTCTTTTAGGCTCGTTTATAATTCTCTTTAAGCTTAAATTATCTGATGGATTTTGTATTAATCTTAAATATGAAATAATATCTTTTATTTCTTTTCTTTCATAGAATTTAAGTCCACCTACAATTTTATATGGTATATTTTCTCTTCTTAAAATATCCTCTATTGCTCTTGACTGTGTATTCATTCTATACAAAACTGCAAAATCTGAATATTTATAATATTCTTCTCTTCTTAAATGTTCAATTTGTTCTGCAATATATGTTCCTTCATCATATTCATTACTTGCTGAATAAACTCTTGGTAATTTTCCTACATCGTTTTCTGTCCATAATTCTTTTTTATAAGTCACTTCATTATTCTTAATTACAGCATTTGCAGCTTTTAAGATATTTCCTGTACATCTATAATTTTGCTCCAATTTGATTATTTTTGTTCCTGGAAAATCTCTTTCAAAGTTTAATATATTTGAAATATCTGCTCCCCTAAAACTATAAATTCCCTGGTCATTGTCACCAACAACTGTTATATTTCCATTTTTTGAAGCTAATAATGTAACTAATGTAAATTGTGCTTTATTTGTATCTTGATACTCATCTACTAAAACATATTTAAACTTGTCAGAGTAATATTCTAATATGTCAGGGTTGTCCATTAAAATTTTAATTGTGTAATTTATAATATCATCAAAATCAATTGCATTGTTTTCCTTTAATCTTTTTTGATATAATTCATAAACTAACGCTATTTTTTCTTTTCTAAAATCGCCATTTGCTTTAACAGCATATTGTTCAGGTTCTAGCATTTCATTTTTAGCATTACTAATTTCTGATAAAACACTTCTATCTGTAAACATTTTATCATCTAATCCAATACTTTTAATACATGCCTTTGTCAATGTTCTCTGGTCAGATGTATCAAATATTATAAATGAAGAATCAAAACCTATTCTGTCTATAAATCTTCTTAATATACGAACACAAATAGAGTGGAATGTCCCCATCCATATATCTTTTGCAACATCTCCTACAAGATTTGCAATTCTTTCTTTCATTTCATTTGCTGCTTTATTTGTAAATGTTATTGCTAATATATTCCAAGGTAATGCTTCTTTTTCTCCTATCAAATAAGCAATTTTATGTGTTAATACCTTTGTTTTCCCACTTCCGGCACCTGCAATTACTAAACATGGACCTTCTGTATTTATTACTGCTTCATATTGTTTATCATTTAATCCTTCTAAAATATTTTGCATCTTTTTCTCCTATTCTAAAAAATGTGCTAACCACATTTTGTTATCTCTTATTTTACTGTCCAATTATATAATTTTCAATATTAAAAGTCAATAGGATTTAAAATTTTTTCAAACATTTTTTCGTATAAAATAGTAATCATATAGTAATATAATCCTTAATTTTAGAATACTTACTATCCCCAATTCCACTCACCTTTTTAATATCCTCAATACTACTAAACTTCCCATTTTCTTTTCTATAATTAATTATTTTTTGAGCAGTAGAAGGGCCAATACCAGGCAATGTCTCCAAATCAGTTTGATTAGCAGTATTTATATTTATTTTACTGCTTTTAGCGCTTGTATTCTTTGAAGTACTCGTACCTGTATTTGTACTTCCATTTTCCTTAGACACATAAGTACTTGTATCATCCTTAACTTCATTGATTTCACTATTTTTTGGTATATAAACTTTCATCCCATCTTCTAAAACAAATGCCAAATTTATATCTTTTATATTAGCATCATCTGTCAAACCACCTGCCTTTTCTATGCAATCCGCAATTCTACTATTTTCATCTAATTCATATATTCCCTCATTTTTAACAGCACCTGCAACATATATAACTATCTTTTCCTTATCCTCTGTAATTGATATTTTATTTCCTATCCCCTCATCTTCTTCATTTGTATTTAAAAAAATATTTATACTTGAATCACTTTCCAAATAATCCCTATCTCTTATAAACAAATAATATACTCCAATAATGAATATAATAATTATTGATACCAAAATTATTTTTTTATTAAACTTCTTCATACTATCATCCTCCTTTTTTTACAGTTCATCCTTAATTTTATAGAGTAGTTCTAAATGTTGATATATTAATATTTTGCAGCAAAAGACCCAATGGTAGACCCCAGCTATGTTTTTTGCAAAAAATATTCATATATCAACATTTAGAACGGCTAATTTTTAATATTTTACTGAACTGTAACACATTTTGTCTTTTTTTGTAGAAAATTTTACACAAGCAATTGAATTTTTAATTAAAATATTGTAATATTAATTTATAAATTTTTATGGAGAGTCACAATGAAAATTAAAAAGATTTTAACAATTATATTTATATTAATATTTACCTTAAACCTTACAATAAGTTATGGAATTTCAGACACCCCAGAAATATCTGCAGGAGCAGCAATACTAATAGACACATCAAGTGAAAGAATTCTATACTCAAAAAATGAAAACGAAAAAATGTACCCAGCAAGCACAACAAAAATACTAACTGCAATTTTAACAATAGAAAATTGCAACTTAGAAGATGTAGTTATAGTCCCTTACGAAGCAATATCTTCTATCCCTTCAGGATATTCAGTAGCCGCACTTCAACCTGGAGAGCAACTTACTGTAGAACAACTATTGCAATTACTACTAGTTCACTCTGCTAATGATGTTGCAAATGTACTTGCTTATCATATTTCTGGTTCTATAGAAGCATTTGCTAGCTTAATGAATCAAAAAGTTTCAGAATTAGGACTACAAAACACACATTTTACTAATCCTAGCGGTATACATGATGAAAATCATTATACTACAGCTTATGATTTAGCTATTATAATGAAATATTGTATGAAAAATTCTACTTTTAGAAATTTATCAAGTTTAAAGTATTGTACAATTCCTGCTACAAATAAATATGAAGAAAGAGTTTTTAATACAACAAATGAATTGTTAACAAATAATAGTAGTAGTAATTATTACTACAAATATGCAATTGCAGGGAAAACTGGATATACAACTCAAGCCAAAAATTGTTTAGTCTCTGTTTCAAATAAAGATAATTTAGAATTAATATGTGTTGTACTTTCTGCTGGCTTATATTCTAATAATGTAAGTGCAAGATTTACTGATACAAAAGCACTTTTTGATTATGGATATGATAATTACACAATTAGAAAATTAAGAGAAAGAGATGCTATTGCAACTCAAATTGAAATAAATAAAGCTACAAAAGAAACTCGAAATTTAGACCTGTTGATTTCTAATGATATAACCGCTTTAATTTCTCAGGATGATTTAGAAACTGAATTTACTCCAGAAATTGAAATTAATGATAATTTATCTGCTCCAATAGCTCAAGGTCAAATTGTTGGAAAAATCATTTACAATATTGATGGAATTGAATATTCTGCAGATTTGACTGCTTCACATAGTGTTGAAAAATCTGGATATCTAAAATTACTAATTCAAATTTTAATGATTATATTAATTTTATTTTTCTTATATAAATTATTATTTGAAAATCATCCAAAGAAAAAATATTATAGAATAAAAAATAATAGAAAAAAATAATTTTATTAATGCAAAGGGCAAATTAAAATTTGCCCTTTTTACATTACCTTCAAAGAATTTTAATCATGTCCATTTTGTTTTTATAAGCTTAAAGCTCTTGCAATTTAAAAGTCCTCACCAATAACTATAGTTACATCTACTAAACTAGTACTTGACTTATTTGTTGAAATACTTCCAACTCCTAAAATTTCTTTTATATTTTTTAAATCTTCATGCTCTGTATCTTTCTTGTTTGTTATTATAGTTTTTGCAATAGAAGATGACTTACCAGTCTTTTTAACTTCATATCCTGCATCTTCTAATAATTTTTTTGCTTTTTCTAACTTTGTTGTATCTCCACTTCCATTTAATAACTCAATTTTTATTTTTGCAGATGTATTAGTATTATCTGGTACTGTATTATTTGATATAGTATTAGACTCTTCCCCTTCATCATCTGTTGAATCAATATAAAACATAGATTTTATTAATTTTTCTGTTTCCACTTTATCTGCAACAAATATGCTTACATTATTAGTTTCTTTCCAATCTGGTGTTGTTCCTGGTAATGTTGCTGTTTGCATATTATCTGTATCAAATTCCACTGCATATGGAATATAATCTTTTACAAAAGCGATATCTAAATTTGTTTCTATATTTTTATTTGCTATGTCTAATATTTGACCTAATTTAAATATATTACTTGGTTTTAATGTTTGTTTTAATGTTGCTACTATAAAATCTCTTTGTGTTCTCATTCTTCCAAAGTCGTCATTTCCATACTCTGAAGAATATGTAGTCATATATCCATTTTCGTAATTACTATGTCTATATCTTACAAGTTGTTCTGCTTTTTTTCCATCTATTATTTGTTCCCCTGCGTCTAAATCTATAACTAGATTTTGAGAGGTATCTTCATATTTCATATCCTCTGGTACAGTAAATTTAACTCCACCTATTGCATCAACTAATTCTATTAATGCTCCTGTTTTTACAACTGCATAATATTGTATATCTAGTCCTGTAATTTCATTAACAGCCTCTAAAGTTTTTTCTGGTCCTCCATAAATATTATATAATGCATTTATTTTTTGTGAAGCTGTTGCTCTGTTTTTATTTTTTCCTGTAAAAGTATCTCTTGGTATTGAAATCAAATTTGCTGTTTGTGTATTAGGATTATATGATGCCACCATTATTGTATCTGTTAAATCTGCTTCTATTGATGTACTTACACCTAAAATTAATACTTTGATTTCTTTTAAATCTTTTTTAGTATTTTCATCATGTCCTACCACTGTTGCAAGCATTCCACTTAATCCACCGCCATTTTTATATGTTTTATATGCAAACCAACCTCCCAATAATATCAATATTAATAAAATTACTAATAAAACTTTTTTCCATATTTTTTTCTTTTTTCTTCTATTTTTTCTATTTTTATCTACACTCATTCGTTTACTTTTCAAAATAATCACTCCCATATTGCTTTAAAAAATTCACGTTTCTAGTATAGCAAAAATATAAAAAAAACGCAATAAATTTGCGCTTTTTTCTTTAAAATTTTACAATATTTTCATATATCATTTTAGTTATATATGTACTTTGGATTTTACTATTTAATCCACTTTCAGGATTTATTTTTGTATAAGCCCCCATTAGCAAAATACATATACCAACAATTAGTACTCCCCTAACTAGTCCATATACAATTCCGCCAACTTCATTAAATTGCTTTAGCAATGGTAAACTAGCAACAAAATCCATTAAAGATATAACAATACTTAAAATTATTTTAACAACTATAAATAACACTACAGCTGTCACAGCATATACTACATTTTTTGATAAGTTTTCAGCTTGTTCTGGTAATATATTATTTTCCAACTGATTTGTAATACTATTTGGCATTTGTTCATTTTTATCTATAACATCTGTTGCATTTTGTATAATTGTATCTTTTATTTTTTCATCTATACTTGTATTGTTAATTATCATTCCTGATACTGGTTTATACACAATTATTGTTAAAATTATTGCAATTATACCTGCAAATAATTTTGCTCCTAATTTAACTAATCCTTTTTTATATCCTAAAAATGCTGATAATAACACTATTGCAATTAATATTATATCTATAATAATTCCCATAATTAACACTCTCCCCTTTTATATATTTAACTTCATTTAAAACCATAAATCTGATTGAAAAATTTAAAATTTTCAAACCTATACTATAAATTTATAATCTCTATCTTATCTCTATAAACAATTCCTGCAATAGAATTAGATAAAACTATGTTTGTTACTTCTTGTTCTGCTATATATCTTTTTAAAAGCCATCCACTTGTATTTATAAACTCTACTTCTGAACCTAAATTCAATGCTATTATATTATTTTTTGTATAAATTTCCTTTGTTACCGCCTCTGCAGTGTATAATGATGTACTTTTATTATCCGAGTTTATTATATTAACTATTGAATCTGCTGTAAATAATCCTGATGATTTTTCCTCAATTGTTACTGAAGCATTTGATAAATCAATTGATGAAAACGAGACTTTTTTATCTCCATATTCTTGCAAAGTATCTACTGTTTCATCAGTTTTTATAACTGTAATTTTGTCTGTATACATACATAATAATTTATCTTTTTCTTGGTATTTTATATTTGTTATTAAATCATTATTTTCCCCGTTATATACTTTCTCGGCTGAATTTTCAGTATTATTTTTTACATCATCTATCGAAAATATCTTTATGTTTGATTGTATCATTGTTCCAGATGTATCAATTTCGGCAATTGCTAAATATTTATTATCCTCTGATATTGATGTTGATGCAACTCTTGTTGATTTCAAAAATATTTTAAATAGTTCATCACCTTTATTGTCATACATTGCAATTACTGTTTTATGCAGTGTATCTACTATAGTTACTGCCACATAGCCATTTTTATTGACAACAACTTGAGATATATTTCCTTCTATTTCTTTTTCCCATATAATGTCTTTATCTTCTATTAGATATAGCTTCTGCCCTTTTTCTTCTGCAACAGCTAAATATCTATTATCATCATTAAATATTGGCTTTGTTATTTCTAGTGTTAATTTATTTTCTTCTTTTCCTGTACTATCATATATATTAAAATTGTTCTTATTTAGTACACCTATGTATTTATTAAAAGCATATATACTTGAACTATCCGATTCTTCTATTTCAATACTAGGCAAATTATTTTGTGTCTTTTCTTTTTGGAAAATATTTTTGTCTATCCAATTCCTTACATTTTTGTTATTTGCATAAATTATAGTTATTGTTATAAATATTATTAAAACTATTGCTATAGTTATTGATATTATTACTTTTTTCTTATTTACCTTTTTTTGTTCCGGCTCTACCCAAAAATCTTTCATATTTAACCTCATTCCTAAAGGTATAATTCTGGTTGAAAAAGAATTTTGCAACCTTTATTTTTTCTATTTTTTGTTACATATGTTATATCAGTTTTTGAGTATTTTTGCAATATAATTTTTAATTATTTAGTTTTATTTCATTTTGTTTATTTCTTGTTGTGATAATCCTGTTATTTTTGATATTAAGTCAAGTGGTAAATGTTCTTTTAACATATTTTTTATAATTTCTAAATTTCTCTGGTTGATTCCGGTCTTAATTCCAGATTTAATTCCATCTTTTCTTCCATTATTGAATATTCTTTGATTATCTTCTTTAATTGTTTCAAATACTGTCATCATTTTCTCATTACCTCCCTTTCTATTTTTTATATTTTCTATAAATTCTTTCGTTTTTTCTTCACCTATTTTTTCTTTAAGTATTTGATCTAATATTATTGTAAATAATTGTTTAATTTCTTCTGTATAAATTTCTTCATTTGAATTTATCTCTGTTGTTATTTCTTCCAAATACCTAACTATTTCTTCATTATCTTTTGCTTTCTCTATTAGCATTGCTTTTGATAAAAATGATTTTTCTTTTATTAATTCTTCTT
>CAMCQH010000014.1 GCA_945877035.1 uncultured Clostridium sp.
TCGGTAAAAGTTTACTTTTACCGATATCACTTATTTAAAGCTACATTGATAAAAGTTTTTTCCAAAGATATATTTTCATATCACTTTTATTCAATGTTGTTAAAGGTAATTATGCTATAATCTATATTGTATTAGTATTATATAATATTTCTTTATGAAATGCAAATATATTTTTTTCTTTTAATTAAATAGTAAAATAACCTTGGTTATTTTTCACTGAAATTTTTAGTCTGGGGAGGCAAAAAATGGCTGCTATCACTATGAAAGATTTACAAGATAGGAAACTTGAAAAAGGTGGCTATACAGGTACAGCTCAAGATTTAGCTAATAAAGTGTCTTTAGCTGTTCCTTATGATAACTATAAAGGAGTTTATAGTTCTGGTACATCTTATAAAGATGGAGATGTCGTATCAATGGATGGACATGAAACTTGTTATGTTATAGAAGTAACAATTCCTGAAAATCCAGATCCTGTACTACCAAAAATGTTTAGAAAAGTATACAGAATAACAGATAGAATGTTTTATTGTAGACAAAATGGTAGTTGGGAAATACTTTTTCCTTACGAGGAAAAAATAGATTTCTATACTATTCCACAAAAAGGAACTACACAACAATATCAATCTACTGTAGATAATTTTTATCCTTATAGTAAAATGAAACGTGTAGTTATGAATGGATTGAATGGAACAACTGAAAAATATGAATTACATAACACAGACAGTACAAAACAAGCAAATGGAACTGCTGCAAAAATAGATGGTACTGATGGAAATGTAATGGTTAGATTACCTAAATTTTATTCAGAAGTTAAATTTACTCCACAAGGAAAACGTTATAGATTATATACTTATGAAAATCCTAGTAAAAAAGTTGCCTTAGGTATAAAACCTAATCCTCTTTTTGAAAAGGTAAGTGGTGGGTATTTTGATAAATGTTATATTAGTGCTTATGAAGGAAGTCAACAAGGAAGTCAATTAATTTCAAGAAGTGGAGTTGCTCCTAAAGTATCTATAACACAAGCTGCATTTAGAGATTTATGTAGACAAGGCAGAAATACAAACTGGAATATATTAACTTATTATCAAGTTTGTGCTTTACAATTTTTATTTATTATTGAATTCGCTGAGCTTAATGCTCAAAAATTATTAGGACAAGGAAGAGCTAATACTAGTTCTGCTTCATCTGCTGGTACTACAAATGCTTTAGGTAACAGAAGTGGAAGAATTTCTACCGATGATAGCAATGGTAATATATCTTATAGAGGTATAGAAGATTGGTATGCAAATATATGGGATTTCGTAGATGGATTAATGTTATCTAATGCTGGATATCATATTACTAATGATCCAACTAAATTTGGAAATATGTCAGCAATGGTTAATATTAAGAAAACATTATCTTTGAATAATACGAATGGTTATATTACTGCTATGGAAAAGTTAGACGGATATGAATTTACTAATATACCTTGTGCTTTAGGTGGCAACGATCAAACATACTACTGTGATTATTTCTGGTCTCATGATAAGGATGAACAGAATATAGCTTTGTTTGGTGGTGATTGGGATGATGGTGCTAGGTGTGGTGCGTTTTGCCTGAGTTGTGATAATGTTGCGTCTGTAGCTTGGTCGGGTGATGGTTCTCGCTTGTCTATAATGGTATAATAACTCATTTAGGTTGATGTTTCTTCCAAGGTTGGCTGTGAAGTTTGGAGAAGACTAACTACTAATTAAGGGATGAACCGTAATTACACTTAATAATTTTATTTTAATTGAATGAAGTATTTGGAGGAGATTTTATGTTTAAAAACAGAATTCTAACAAATCCACTTTATTTGGTAGTAATTGGGATAATGGTACTAAGTGTAGTACGTTTTACCTGAATTGTAATAATGTTACGTCTGAAACTTGGTCGAATAATGGTTCTCACTTATCTTGCATTTTCATTTTTCAGATAAGAGATTTATGATCGAAAGATCGAAGTTTAAATCTTACGTATCTTGTTTTCGTGAGATTAGAAACTTTAACCTTACCATCATGGTAAAATTGAGTAAGTTTTAAAACTTACGAAAAATAGTAGGAAATTTAACCATTTAAATGGCGGCGTGTTAGTAGGTTAAATCTCGAAAACTCGTCGTTTCCTGCAAGACAAAAATTTTACTTATATAAGGTGATAAATATTAAGAGAATCGGTAATATATTCGATAAAATATGTTCATACGAAAACATTAAAGAAGCTCATAAAATGGCTAGTAAAGATAAACAAGATTATACTGAAGTTGTAATGGTAAATAAAAATCCTGATTATTTCATTAAAAGAATTCAAAAAATGTTAAAAGAAGGAACTTATACTATTACAAATAAAAATTATAAACATAAAGTTATAATTGATAATGGTAAAAGAAGAGACTTGTATAAATTATCTTACTATCCACACCGTATAATACAATGGGCTATAATTTTACAAATAGGAAAATATTTAGAAAAAAATTTTACTGTGGATACTTATTCTAGTATAAAAAATAGGGGTCTTCATACTGCAGCAATGGCAATAAGAAGAGATTTAGATGTATATCCAGAAAAAACTAAATATTGTCTTAAAATAGATATAACAAAATACTATCCTAGTATTGATAATAATATATTATTTGATAAATTAAAAAGAAAATTTAAAGATAAAAAATTATTAAATTTATTACATATTATAATATTTTCTATGGGAGACAAAGGACAACCAATAGGTTCTTTATGGTCTCAATTTGCTGGGAATTTTTATTTATCAGAATTAGATCATTTATTAAAAGAAAAATATGATGTTGAATTTTATTATAGATATTGTGATGATTTAGTAATATTATCTTCCGATAAAAATTTTTTACATAAAATTAGAGATACAATATTTTTTATTCTTAGTAATCTAAAATTAAACATGAAAAATAACTATCAAGTATTCAATGTTAAAAAAAGAGGAATTGATTTTTTAGGATATAGATTTTATCCAAATTATACAATTTTAAGAAAAAGAACTTTAAATAATATGATTGCTAAAACTAAAAAATTAATTAACAAACCAATACTTAACTATTCTGATGTTTGTACAATAGCTTCATACGTTGGAATATTAAAATATTGTAATGGATATAAATTATTTTGTAAATATATTAAACCATTCAATAATAAAAAAGCTAAAAATTGTAATCAAGAATTAATATTGATAGACTTAAAATATAAACCATTTAAAAAGGATTGGTGTTATAATAAATGTATATAATTGACAAAGATAAAAGAAGAATAGTTATATCAAAAGAACCAATGACTTTAGAAGAAGGTACTGTATTTTATCAAATACCAAAAGAACATATTATTGTAAATGAATTTGATAAAATAAATATAAATTTTATTCCTGGAACACAAGATACTTACGAATGCGAATTAGTTTTATTAGATGTAGAAATTAGAGATGAAAACAATCCTGAAGTTCATACAGGAAAATATGAAACTAAAGCATTTGCTAAAAGAATTGGATATGATAACTGGTTAATGGAATTTAACGAAACTGAATATAAATTATAATAAAAAGCCCTCTTTCGAGGGCTTTTATTTTGTATATATATCTAATAATCTACAATCTATTCCACTATTAATAACTGGTATTTCTGATAATACAAAAATAATCCTATATTTATTACCTATTTTATTAAATAAATAAACTATAATATTTTTAAACTGATCTTCTGTTATGTAATATAAATCATTTATTCTTCCTAATTCTAAATTAGGCATATAAGCTTGTAATATATCAACTTCACTATTACTAATAAAAAATTTAGATTCCTTTTTATAAAGAGTTTTTACAGGAAATAAATTTAATATTTCTTTATGAATTTGTTGAACTACAGTAAAATCATTATGATTTATAGCTTCTATAACAAAATCCTTTGTTATTTCATTTTTATTTTTATCTAAATCTTTATATTTAAAAATAAATCTCATCTTTCACCCAATTTATATAATCTTTTTCTGTATAAAATCTACAAATAAATTTTATATCAAATATATCTCGTTTACAAGCACAAGTTCCGATTTTATTTATACTATCTTTCCAAAAATAAACGTTGCTATCTTCATCAGAAAATAAATTTTCACTAATTTTAACTTAAAAAATATCAGCTTTACCAAATAATTCTATAAAATCACAAGCTACGTCTACATTATTAATATGATACAAATAAATGGCTATATTTATGTTTTGTTCCGTAACCACTAGATTTACATCCTATTTTTAATCCATTTTTTATAATAGAATTATAATACTACTATGAAAAAATTTCATCAAATTTTCCTTTTTCACAAATTTCAAATAATTCTTCTTTACTATATTTAATAACTGATAAATATTGTCTTAGCAATTTAATACCTTTCAGGTATGTTTCTTTATCTTTTAAATAACACCATTTAAATTCAATAGAATGATAATTATCTGGATCTCTTAACCATTTAGTATGATCTATTCTAGGATATATATCTTCTTTTGTTTCTGCAGTTTTATTCATATATTTTGAATATAAATCATATATAAAATTATCATCTTTAATATTTAAATTATATTTATTACATAAAAAATCAGTGTAATCTATATGTTCCTTAATAAAATCAGGTATGTTATCTTCTGATTTTCCATGATAATAATCTAATATAAATAATTTATGTAAATTATTCATTATTTCTTCTTTTGTTTTACCAAAAAAATATTTTGATATATGAACATGAACATTATCTAAATGTCCTAATTCACATCCATTATTAACTAAAAATTCTATAACATACCATTGTTTTTCTAATTCATTTAAATGAACTATATTGGTAGTAAACTCAATCGGAAAATCTACATTAGTTTCTGTTTCACAATATACAAAATCATTATAATGTTCTTTTACTTTTTTTATTAATTCTCTTCTTTTTTGAGCTGGTTTAGGAGCATATATTTCTATTTCAATTCCGCAAGAATTAATTTTATCTTCTATTGGATAATGTTTTCTAAATTTTTTACAATACTTAATAGTATAATCTTTATCTTTAAACATATTTAAAAATTGATTAAAAGTATCTTCTGAATTAATATATAAAATTATATTTTCTATATTATTAGTATTTCTTGCATCTATATTTATAATTATATTATTTTCATTAAATTCAATATTATTACCTTCGGTATATTCTAAATTCCATTTTATTGGTTTATCCCACATTCCAATCATATAATGATTATAATGATCAAATAATCTATAATAAGAAACTGCATCATAAATTCTTAAAAAATCTAATGTTGGTAATATCCAAGTTCCCATACCAGCTTTATCAACGTATTGTGCATAAAACTCTATAGGCTGATGTTTCAATTCTATATTTTTAATTTCCAATTTTACACCTCAATTTTTATTTTTATACCTTTTCAAAAACATAATACTTTTGAAAAGGTATAATAAATTTAATCATAATCTTTTAAGTTAATTAATTCTTTTTTCTTTTCTTCAAAAAAATTATAAAAATCTTGAATTGACATTTTTGATATTTCTTCTAAAGTTTTATTCATTACTACACTAACACAAAATTCTGTAAATGCTACTAATAACCAAATACCTTCATGAGAAACATCTTTTAAATCAGCTAAACGAAATTCTAAAGTTGGTTCGTTTTCAAAATCATCTAATAATCTTGGAAAATTAATATAATAAGGAGCTAATTTATCTCTAACTTTATTTCTATTTTCTAACATTAAATCTATTATTTTTTCAGGAATTATTTTTCCTTTATAATTCATTTTATCTTCATCATGTATTAAATATTTAAATGTTGGTAATAAATTCCAATCTTTAAATATAGGATTAAACATTCTTTCATTAATAAAATCATCAACTAAATAAATATAATATACTATTTTATTTATATTTGTTTTAGCTTCTTCTTTAGTTTTTCCAAATAGTGTTTTGCTTATGTGTGTTTGAAAATTACAACTCCAATTTGTATCCATTCCGTATTTAAAAGCTAAATCTATAACATAACAAATTTTATATAAATCTTCTATCGGCATAGGATAACTATTAATTTCTATTAATTGATTTCTGAATCCTTCTGTTTGTGTAAATATTACATTTTCATATTTTTCTTTTAACACTTCTATCAGTTTATTTCTATTTTCTGGAGTATCCCAGTCTTTTTTCATTGTTAATTCTATTTCACATCCACTATACCAATTTGAATTATCTTTATGATAAAATTTCATTTTTTTCTTAGAATGTTTTTGTGAATAAAATTCATCTTCAAACATTCCTAAAAATTTTTTAAAACAATTTTCATCATTTATAATAATAGGAATGCCATAATGCTCTTTTAAGTCTTCGTCTAAAGAGCATTCAATAGAATCTGAATTAAATACCAACTCTGGATTATCTTTCTCAATATATTTAAAATTAATTCCGTATTTTACAAACATATAAATATGAAAATTTTCTAATGTTTTTCTATTTGCTGTAATTAAAGAATTAATTAATCCAAATTTATTATCTAAATCATAAATTAAATCTATAGTAATAGGATATTGTGTATCCGATTTAAAATATTGCAAAAAAATCACCTCTCAACTTTTATATAATTATCATATCCAATATCAGGATCTCCATCTGTATAAAAACCTATTTGACAATGTTCGCATATTTCAAATGTTCTATTTGTATTAATTTCATATTTTATTTCATCATTATCTATATATAATTTCCCATAAGATAAATTTGAATTAAATTTTGAATGTGAACAATTACAAGGTAATAAATATCCATAAGAATCCATTTTTAAAATCCAATGTTTACATATATCTTTACAAGAAGTAGTTTCTTTTTCTAAAAACCAGGCTATGTTATCAACATTTACTATTGGAAAATTATATTTTTTCAAAGTAGCTTTATAGTCTTCTAAAGGAACATTTTCTAGTAATAAATAATCTGGTTTAAAAATACATTTTTTATTATCAAAATCTATAATTTCTGGTTCATATTTGTTATTAAAATATACAGTATATTTTTTATTTCTCTTTTCTAGTTCATTCATTAAATCTTCTACCCAAAAAGTATCAGAAGTATGTCTAGAAAAAAATTGTAAATCATAATTCATATTAAATATATCTTCATAATTTAATTTTTTAGTTGTAGTTCCATTAGTACATAATTTTATAATTATATCTGGTCTAACTGATTTTACTTTTTTAAAAATATAATTAACTAATTCTATATCTTTTTTACTTAAAATCGGTTGATTTATACCAGATAATCCTAAAGTATCTATATTTTTATGTTTTATTATTTCATCTAAATAAAAATCTAATATTTTTAATGGAATTCTTACTAATCCATCTATTTTTTTATTCATAATTAAATATCTAGGACAAAAAGGACATTCTAAGTTGCACATATTATGTAATTCTATTTGTGCAATTTTTATATTAGAAAAATTTATATTATCAAACAATTAATCACCTACTTTATATTCAGTATTTTCATCTATATAACCGCAAATTTCACTAGTCATATGACAATATTTACAACAAGGTTCTTGAAAAATATTCTTAACATGTTTTTTATGTATTACATTTAATCCTTCTCTTATATTCCCTAAAATCATTGTATTATGTTCGGGTATTCTACTAGAAATTTCACAACAATTAACAACTGTTCCATCATAATCTATAACTAAAACTCTATCTTTTAAATCACAATCGTATGTTCTAATTTTTCCATTATTTATTAAATTATTTTTTGTAAAGTTTTGTAAATAACTTCCTCTAGTAGTAATTTGTAAATCCTTACCTGAATTTAAAAACATAGTAACAGATTTTCCTTTATAAGAAAAATAAATTCTAGAACGATTATTTTCTTTTATATTACAAGTTTCTAATTGTAAATATTTACAATTATTACCTATTTGTTTTTCTAATTTATCTAAAGACTGTTCAAAATTTAAATTTTCATAGTTATTAATTGTTATTTCGTCTATTACTTTCATTATCTTTTCAAAAACAAAAGGAGAAAGAAAATCTGAATTAGTATGAATATAAATATAAGTATCAATATTTTTATTATGAAAAAAAGATTTAATCTCTTTTGCTATTTTGATAAGGTATTCATAATCAAATAATGGTTCATTATATCTAAACAATGAAAAAGTCAATTTATCTGTTTTGAATAAATGAATATTGTTATAAATTTCATTTAATATAATATTTAAAGTTTCTTCAGACATATATTTTATATTATTTAAATCATATGCTTTCATATGTTTAGCTAAGCACCAATCACATTTTCTGTTACAATAAGTATGATGTTCTAAAATTATTCTACCATATTGAAACACTTTCATCACCCTTAAAATATTATATAATACATAAAATAAATAGTCAAATAAAAAAAGCTCATATAAGAATGAGCTTTTTATACTATAAATATTAGCTTAAAAATTTTTTGATTTGTGTTTGAGTGAGTGTTGAAATCGAAAATCATACCTATTGTGAGGTAGCGAACAATAAGGTAGATGTTCTAATATTTATAGATTCATATTTATTTAAAATATTATTAATAATAAATTTAACTAGAATTTTTTTATAAATCCTATTTCAGCTCTTACATCAGGATTACTATGAAAATCAGTATCTAATACTATTTTTCCATAAATTTCTCCTGTTCAATCTTGTTTTTCAACTGGATTTATTTTTTTACTAGTTTTTATTTCAGCTTTAAGAGACTTATTAATTTCGTCTAAATCAAAATTAGTTTCTACAGTTTTTTCATTTCCAATTATATCAACATCATAATCTAATTGGAATATATCAGAAGTTTTATCTAAAACAAATTCAATTATAGTGACTATTAACTTCTTAGTTACTAAAAATCTTAACCAACTAGGGAATTGTTGTTTTACATAGTCTGTAGCAAATTCTAATTTTTGTTGTCCTTCTCCTGAATTAAATTTCTTTTCAGCTAAAACTATACCATTATATACAGCTTTTTTAACTATATTTTTTTCTCTATAAAATATGGCTATTACAAATAATATAATACCTAGTATTACTAAAAGCCATATATATGTAGGATTTGATAAAATTATATTTTTAATATTTTCCATAATAAACTCCTACGGTTTAAATATATACAAACCTTTATGATTAATATTTGTTATGTCTATATGAACATATCCTAATTTTCCAGTAGTTTCTATATCTTCAATTCTTGTAATATTCAAATCCTTTTGATTTTTTAAAATTATATCAAAAACTTGCTTTGGTGTATGATTTTTAACTTTTATATCAAAAGCATTTCCTAAACAATGAGCAGATAAATAATAATCATTTTTTTCTTTTACGATATTATCTTTGTTAGCTCTTAATCCACTTTCCTTATATCCTCCACCATAACACCAATTATTTATAGTTATAGGAACTCCAAATAATTCTCTTAGATAATCTAAATCTTTTAAAATTAATGGATTAAAAAATTCCCAAGCCTTTTCTCTATATTTATTATATACTCCTGGAGATACTAATTCTTGAATTTTAAAATACTTACATTTATAAAACATTTATATCACCTATTTTTTCTTTTTCTTTCCATTTTTAGAACCACAAGCCATTTTTATACCTCCTCTAATTCTTCAATTTTTAAATTATATTTTTCTTGTAAATACTTTCTTAACAAGTGTCTATGACAAAATCCAATTTTACAATAACAACAAAAAATTAGATGTCTATTTTTGTCATTTTCATATTCTTTTAAATTTTCTGCTATTATTGGAATAGTTTCATCTTTGTCTAAACACTTTAAGTAATAATTTATATATTGTTTTTCTGATATTTCTTTTGATTTCATAGCTTTGACTAAATCGTAACTAGGAGCAAAATTAATCAGTTGTTTTATTCCTTTTGGTGTTATTCTAGATATACCTATTACAACACCTATGTTATTATTTTTATTACTGAAAAAATAAGTATATATCATATAGTCACCAATTGTTTAAAGTTATTTTCTATTTAATCTTATATTTTTTATTAGTTTTTTATCTGTATTATATATATGCCAAAAACTATCATATAAAAACATGCTAAGTACAATATATGCTGTTTCTATATTATTTTTAGTTTTAATTTTAGATAAATAAAAATTAAATAATTCTAAATTTTGTAATTCTTCCATTAAAGAATTTAATTGTTGTTCTGATACTATAATATTATAGTTTTCAGGATAAAAATATGTTTTAGACATATAACTACATACATCTTTTACTATGTTTTTAACATTATTATTTTCTATCCAATATCTTTGTTTAATATGCAGTTCATTAATTTTTTCTATAGATATTTCTAACATATCATTTATAATTTTAGGTAATATTTTTATTATAATCACTTCCTATTTTTGAAAAGGTATAATTTATTTTTTTGTTATTTTAACTTCGTATCTTGGTTTTTTATAATTATATATATTTTTAATCTTTGTGTCAAATCTATTATTTAAGATATAACAAATACTTTCATAAGGCTTATCTGTATTAATATCAACTTTATATTTTTTTCTTAATTTAGTTATTATATTTTTAGAAAAAATAAATAAATCTTTTATATCTTTAAATAAATAATCATTAAAATTAAAATTTTCATTAATTGGTTTATTTGAATCATATATAATATATTTATCATTTAATTCTTGATAAGTATAATGGTTTTTTACCTTTTCAAAATTAAACAATCTGATTTTTCTTAAACTAAAAGAATATATTATATTTAATTCTTTAACTCGTTCTATTAATTCTGTATTGTAATTGCTAATAGGTTCTATTAATTTAAGTAAACTATTTATATTTCCTAATGAACTTTTATTTTTAACGTGTAATAAAGCATTAGCATTACCTATAGAATTTTTAAAATTACCATATAAAAATTTCATAGATGATTTAAAATTATCACTTTTATCTATATCTTTAAGTTTAAAACTAGATTTAAAATCTTTATTAAAATTTCTATTTCCTTTTAACGAATTATTTGGAGTAATACTTATTTCTATTGAATTTATATTATCTTCATATTTTCTATTAAAATATTTAAAACAATCATTAGTAATTGTTTTGGCTAAATTCATATCTGAAGTCATATCTGATATTTTATATTCCATATTTTTATACATAGAAGTTCCATCGTTATTTACTTTTATAGTTTGATAAGCACCAAAACTATCTTGTTTTAATGAAATATTTAAAGTGTCATCAAAATATATTATTCTATTTTCATAAGCTTCCTTTAAAGATTTTGTATTATCCAATGTAAAAAACGTAATTTTAATATCAGTTTTAGGAGATACTAATCTTCCATCTTTTAATTTCATTTTAAGATTCATTACAGATATTTTTTCAAAATATAAAGTGTTATTTTCGTTTAATTTAAATATATCAAATAATTTATTATTAGATTTTGTAGAATAATAATTTTTAAATATATTATAATTATTTTTATTTATTTTTTTATTTTTTAAGAATAATTGTAAATCTTTATCTTCTAATTCTTTATTAATATTATTTTTAATTTTATCATAAGGAATATACTCCATGTTTAAAACATTATCTATATTTTTTCCTTGAGATATTAAACTTATTAAATATTCAAAATCTCCACCTGTAACTTTATTAAGAGTTTTTTTATAATCTTTTGCATCAGATATTATATCTTTAACTAATAATTGAAATTCTTTAATATCTTTTTTATTATTAGAATTAGCTATATCAATATTTTTAATAATATTTTTATTTATAACATCTTGTTCTGATAAATAATAATTATTGTTTAATTGTTTAAATAAAATTTCTTTATCTCCAATATTAGTATCTAATTCTTCTTTATTAGATAATACTTCTCTTAAATTAGTTATAGGAATATTTATTTCATCTATATTATTTTCATATCTATAATTTATAGTAGGATATATATCTTCTGCTTTTATATTATTTTTATCTAAAAAGAATTTATTAATAATATTATTCTTAACATTTTTTTTATTATTAATTCTTTCTATTAAATTAGCAATTATCTCTTTATTATTATCCATCATTAATCCCCTTACATATTATAATTATAATTAAATTAAAAGTCAAACATTTTTTTATTTGCATTATTTTAATATAAATGATATAATAAAAAAGATAAATAATAATTATAGAAATGGAAGTGGTAAATATTAAATACTTATTTAGAGATTATGATAACAATAAATCTTTAAAAGATAATTTATTATCATATAGAAATATACCAAATAATTATAGAAAAGAAGAATTATATGGTATAAAAGATGCTATTAATAGAATTAAAATAGCAATAGAAAATAAAGAAAAAATAGGAATTTTATCAGATAAATAAGTGTCGTGTTATATAGAAATATATAATATTATAATTACTTAAATTGCTGGAAAATCCTAAAGCTTAATATACTACAACAAAATTATAAATAATAATTGTGAAAGTTAAAAAAATATTAAGATAATAATGGACAATCAGCATCTAATACTCTAATAGAGGAAAGTTCAGAGACTAAACAGGTAACCCTAAATTATTTAATAATATGGTGAAGATATAGTCCATTTTTATATGAAAGTATAAATATTAAAGGCAGATTGCGACGGAATAAATGGTTGTATAATTTTAATGAAAAATATGATTCCTATTAGTAAATGTATTCATTATATAGTTTGTGATAGAGATAATGGATATGGTATTATAAATAAATATTATAATGAAATGTCTAGATTAGGAATATCTTTAGTAATAACAACAGATATAGGAATATCTAATAAAGAAGAAATAGAATATGGAAAATCTTTAGGTATAGAAACAATTGTAACAGACCATCACCCTATTATAAATCCCCCTGATTGTATCTATATAAATCCTGAAGATTATAGAAATTATAATATTACTAAATATTGTGGAGCTGGAGTTTCATACATTTTAATGAAAGAACTATATAAAGAATTAGGATTAGAATTTGATAAATATAAAATTTCATTATGTCATGCTGGAATTGCTACAGTTGGAGACATGGTTCCTCTTATAGATAATAATTACATGTTAGTCAAAGAAGCATTAGAAGAATTTGAAAATTTAACTTATAAAAGTAAACCACTAAAATGGATTATAAACAATGGATTAAGTTATGTTAAAGATAGACCATATGTTTCTTCTGATATATCCTTTGGTATAGCACCTATGATAAATTCATTACATAGAATGTCTCATCCTAGTAAGGCTGTAGAATTTTTCTTATCAAATGATAATGATTTTATAAATACATTAGGAAATTATATTAAAGAAAATAATAATTTAAGAAAACAATTACAAAAAAAAGCTATAATTGAAGCATTATCGTTTTTACATAAAAATAATTTAAAAAATAAAGATTTTATATTTTTAGATTTAGATGTTAAAAAAACTTTTGCTGGATTAGTAGCTTCTTTTATAACTTCAGATTACTTTAATAAACCATCTATTGTTGTAAGCAAAACAGATGGCGTTTATTATGGTTCAGGACGTTCAATTCCAAATTGTAGTTTAGCTTCTTTAGTAAAAAATCTACAACCTTATTGCATAAGATGTGGTGGTTAATTATGGCTACCCTATTTGTGAAAGCGAATAGTTAAAAATCCCTTAAATTGCTGGAACATCTTTAAGTTTAATATACTACAACGCAATTAGAAATAATAAACGTGAATAGTTAAAAAAATATTAAAATTAGACAATCAGCATCCAAATAACTTTATTAGTTAGAGGTTCAGAGACTATAATAGGGCATCGTATAGATGAAGGTATAGTCCAATTTATATTGAAAAATATAAAAGCATAATTCTGCAATGGGTTTAAGTTTTACTGAAGAAAATAAAAAAAATATAATCAATGAAATTGAAAAATTTTCATTAGAACAAAAAATAGAAGGAAATTTAGAACAAGAAGTTTTTATAGATAAAGAATTAAAAATAAAAGAAATTAATGAAAATTTAATAAAAGAAATTACTTCACTAGAACCTTATGGAATGAATAATGCAACTCCTATATTTTATACAAAAGAATTACAAATAAGTAATATACAATGTATTAATTTTAATACTTATTTTATACTAGAAGAAGTTGGAGATTTTTTTAATTTCGAAGATAATGTAAGTTTTGAAGCTGTCTTTTTTAAAAGAGATTATGAGGGAATTTTAAATTGTGGAGACATAGTCAATATAATTTATGAATTAACTTCAGATGGAATAATGTTAATAAAAAATTTAGAAATAGTCTAAGAAAGTGAGTAAATTAATGGAAATTATAAAAAGTTTAAAAAACATAGGACACAGCAAAAATTCAATAAAACATTTAGAAAGATATACTAAAAAATATGTTAAAGTTGTTGTTTTTGGTTTGGGATACATTGGTATCCCTCTTCTTAAACAATTTAAACAATCAGGAATTAAATGTTTAGGTTATGATATTTCAGAAAAAAGAATACAAGAAATACAAAATAATACTACAAAAATAGCTAATACAAATGATATCAAAGATATATGCACTTTTGATTTTGAAAAGGTAAAAGAATTTAGTAAACCAGAAAGAATTGTGTATATATGTTGTGTACCAACTTTAGTTAAAGAAGATTATAGTAATGACTATAGTGCATTAGAAAATTCTTTAGATAGTATAAAATCATTATATTCTTGGATGAAAGATGATATTTTAGTAATAGAAAGTACAGTAGGGATTGGAAAAGTTGATGAATTGTGTAAAAAACGTTTTAAATTTTATTGTTATTCTCCTGAAAGAATAAGTCCTAACGATAATGATAAAGTTGGAAGTATTGATAAATTGTTAGCAACTAACAATAAAAGAATAGATAAATTTATTTTTTCTTTATATAAAAAAGCTATTAATAATTTATACTTAATAAGAGACGATAATTCTATTAAAATAGCTGAAGCAAGTAAATTAATAGAAAATACTCAAAGAGATGTAAATATAGCATTAATGAATGAATATCAATTGTTTTGTAGTCAAAATAAAATAAATATTAAAGATGTTTTAAATGTTGCAGGAACAAAATGGAATTTTGCTAATTATCAACCAGGATTAGTTGGAGGACAATGTATTGGAGTTGATCCTTATTATATTATAAATGAAAATATGAATACTCCATTAATAAAATTAGCAAGAGAAACTAATGAAAATAGAATTTCAGAAACTATAAATTTTGTTGAAAACATAATTAAAGATTATAATAAAGAAGATATTTTAATTTTAGGAAAAACATATAAACCAAATTGTGCTTCTGTTGAAAATAGTGGAGCATTTAAAATATGTAAATATTTTAATGATATACAATCTTATGATCCATTAATAGATTTAGTAGAAGTACCTTTTCAAAATAAAAAAGTATTTGTATTATTAGTTAATCAAAAAGATTTTAGTATTTATTTTAATAATCATATAAAATCCTTAAAGAATTTTATTATGATAGACCCATTTGGGTATTTATATAATCTTAAACACAAATTTCAAATGTACTACACTTTGTAAAATTATAGTAATTTTAAAAAAGTAGTTCCTTTAAATGAATTTAGGTTGGTTGGAAAACTAAAAAATTTTTAAGGAGATTTTTAATGGCAATTAATAAACTTATTAATCTAGAACTATTAAGACAATTTAAAGGAAAAATTGATGAATTACTACGTAACAAAGCTGATGTTACTACTTTAAATAGTGCTAAAACAGAATTACAAGAGCAAATAAATAATAAACTTGGAAAATCTGAAAATGCAGTAAGTGCTAGTAAATTAGCAACTGCAAGAGAAATAAAATTACAAGGTGGAGTTTCTGGTGCAGTTAATTTTGATGGTTCTACAAACGTTGTTATAAATACAACACTAAATAATATAGATGCTTCTAAAATTACAACTGGTACAATCAGTATAGATAGATTACCAGCTGCAGCAATTGAAAGAGTATATGTAGCTGCTAATCAAGCTGCTATGCTTAAATTAACTAAAGCTGAAGTTCAAAATGGAGATATCGTAAGTGTAGAAGATACTAAAACATGGTATTTTGTTGTAGATGATACTAAATTAGGTGGATCTACTGCTATTCAAGCATTCAAAGAAATGGAAATAGGAAAAGCTGGTGCAGTTGATTGGGCTAACATCCAAGGAAGACCTGCTTGGGTAAAAGATTATAGTGCTGATATTGCCGCTAAAGGAGATAAAACAGCAGTTACAGCAAATACAAATGCTATTGCAACATTAAATGGAGCTGATAGCGTAGAAGGTTCAGTTGCTAACAAAATTAAAACTGCTTTAGATCCAGTATCTGAAAAAGCTACAACAAATGCAACAGCTATAGCAGGTTTAAAAGACGGTACTGTTCAAGCTGGAGTTGCTAAAAAAGTAGCTAAGGCTTTAACAGTTGCTGGTAAAAAATATGACGGAAGTGTTGCAGTATCAGTTGAATTAACTCATGCAGATATTACAGATTTTAATGATAGTGTAGTAGCTGTTGATTTATCTAATAACGTTGCTGTTAAAGCTAACACAGATGCTATTGCAATTTTAAATGGTGCATCTACAGTTGCTGGTTCAGTAGATAAAAAAATAGCTGACGCTGTTAATCCAGTATCTACTAAAGCTAATACAAACGAAGAGAATATTACAAAAATTACTAATGGAACAACAGTAGTTCCAAAAGCTACTCATGCTACAAAATCAGATAGTGCTACAAACGCAACTACAGCTAGTAAAGTTGCTAATAGTTTAACAATAGGAGATCAATCTTTCAACGGATCTGCAGCTGTATCAATACAATATGCTACAACTCAAGAAATTGAAGCAATGTTTACAGCATAATTAATTGATTTTAACAGGTGATAATTAATGAAACTTATTAATATTGAAGGACTTACATCATTTTTAGCACAATGTAAAAAATTGTTTGCTACAAAAAGTGAATTAAGTTCTAAGCTAGGAGTAAATGATAGTGCTGCTAGTGCTAAAAAGTTATCTAGTCCTGTTAATATCAATGGAGTTTCTTTTGACGGAACTAAAAGTATTACTGTTACAGCTCAAGCAAATGGGGGGAATTCAACTACAGTAAATGGACATACTGTATTAAGTAATGTACCAGCTAATGCAGTATTTACTGATACTAATACTACATATTCTGCTAGTACCGGTTTATCGCTTTCTGGTACAGCATTTTCTGTAAAGTATGGATCTGTAGCTGGTACAGCTTGTCAAGGTAACGATACTAGATTATCAGATGCTAGACCTGCAAACGGAGGTACTTCAGCTGCTTGTAGTGGAAACTCTGCTACTGCAACAAAATTACAAACAGCAAGAACTATTAATGGAGTTTCTTTTGATGGAACAGGAAACATATCCATAAGTGCACCTGCTAATGGAGGAACTTCTGCTTCATGTAGTGGTAATGCAGCTACTGCTACTAAATTAGCTACTGGTAGAACTATAAATGGAATTGCATTTGATGGTACAAAAAATATAATTATACCCCCTATGCTTCCTACTGACGTTGTAATAGAAGGTACTCTTACAGTCAAAGGTTCAATTTTATCAAATGATAATGTTACTGCTTATTCTGATAAACGTTTAAAAGAAAATATTGAAATTATTAAAAATCCTTTAGATAGAATATCTTTAATTCATGGATATTTATATAATTTTATTGATACTCCTGATGTTCAAAGAACAGGATTAATAGCACAAGAATTAAAAAAAGTACTTCCTCAAGCTGTTAAAACAGTTAAACATGAAAAATATGGTAATGTTCTTGCCATAAATTATGGAGAAACTATTGGGCTATTATTCGAAGGAATGAGGGAAATAATTTTTGAAAATAAGAAACTAAAAGCAGAAATAGAAGAACTAAAATTAAAAATTAAATAACAATTTCATATGGAGACTTGAAATATAGTCTCCATTTTTTATAAGGAGTATTATGTATTACATACTTGATAAAGATGAAGTATTAAAATGTCGTGTAGTTTGTATATATCATTCTGCAACTTTTGATGAACAATTTTTAAATGAGCAATATAAAGATAAATGGTGTGTATATATTTCTGATAAATATGATATAGTTGTTCCTATATTAAATCCAGATAATACTGTTAGAAATGCTACTGATAAAGAATTAGTAGAATTAGGATATACTACCTTACAAGAAGGACAATTAATAAAAGGAAATAGTATAGTGGAAATTCCTAAACCAAATATAAGAGCTAATTGGAATAATGAAACACATCAATGGGAAACTAATGAAGAAAACTTACAAGATGGAGAAATATTATTAGAAGATCAAACTATTAAATTTATAGATAAACCTAATGAATATAGTATTTGGAATAAAAATACTAAACAATATGAAATAGATTTAAATTTATTACATATGTATAATTTAACAAATATAAAAATGTTTGAAAAAGAAATTATAGATTCAGGTTTTGATTATAAAGGATTAAGAGTTTCTTGTTCTCCTGAACAAATTTATAAATTAGAACAAAAATATAAAACTAGTAAATATGTTATAGAAGCAACAAAAGTAGATGTTAAAAGTATTCCTACTGATATATTAAATGCTATACAACATTATTCAATTGTGTTACAAGGAGAAGAATATAAGATAAGTGTAAATTTAAATGGAGTTTATACTATATTAAGTTTAGAAGAACTTCAAACATTAATTATAACAGCTAGTGTTTTTATAGATAATGTGGAACAAATATGTGCTCAAGCAATGGAAAGTCCTAATAATAATCCTATAACAAAAGAAGAACTTATACAACAAATAAATTCTATAGGATTATGTAATTGTTATGGAGGTGTTGCGTAATGCCAAAAGAAATATTTGATACCACAAGTCGTTGGGTCAATATATATCAATTAAATAATGTTATTAATAATGTTTATACAGAAATAGAAAAAATTGAAAGTATAGGTGGTAGTTTTATTTGGGGAAATCCAGTTCAAAATAAAGAAGATCTCCCTAAAGATAAAAATATTGGTTATGTAGCATTAGTAATATCAGAAATGAAATTATATGTTTTTAATGGACTAGAATATAAACCAATAGTGGATATAAATTTCGCTACTTCACAAGATATAATAGATATGTTTAAATAAAGAAAAGAGGACTTAAAATAGTCCTCTTTTTTATTTGACTAAAAATAACATATATATTATAATAAATTATAATAATTAAAATATAGGTGATAAAATGGACTATAAAGAAAAAGTTAAATTAACTTGGGAAAAAATTGATGATATATATTATAAAATAGAAGAACAAATAGATAAAAGACAAGCTGAAAACTCAATTACATATTTAATTAATACATTGATAGAATTAAATAAACATATTAGTAACAAAAATTTAGATGATAAAACAATAGAAGAATTTATTGATAAATCAATAGAAAATGGAAGTAATATATTAGGATTTGAACTGTCAACATTAGTTTTAGATTCTTTTATAGAATTTATGTATAATACTTATTCAATTAATAATAATAGTGAATTTACAAAAGAATTTGATTGTTTATTAGAAAGCATTCAATTTGCAATTAATAATAAAGATATAACTTTAGATTATATACAGTAATTTATTTTTGAAAAGGTGGATAAATGTTAGGGAAATTTTGTACAATAGAAGCTTATACAGATGGAGCTTCAAAATTAAAATATAAAATAGGAGCTTGGGCTTACAGTATATGTGTAGATCAAATAGAAATATCTTATGATTATAGATGTATAGAAAATGCAACTAATAATCAAATGGAAATATCAGCATTAATTGAGTGTTTTAAAGCATTACAACAATGTAGTGGAGAAATTATAAATATTTGTTCAGATTCAAAATATTTATTAAATGGTATATCACATTCTTTTACTTCATTAAGTAGCGGAGAATTAGAATTTCATATAAGATGGATAGACAAATGGAAATCTAATGGATGGAAAACTCTAGAAAATAAAGAAGTATCTAATAAAGAATTATGGATAGAATTAGATAATTTATATAATAATTTATTATCTAAAAATAATAAAATAGAATTTTTTCATGTTAGAGGACATGGAAAATCAGGAATTAATATTGTTGGAAATGATAGAGTAGATTTATTATGTAATATTGCTATGAAAAAATATTTTGATAATAAAGGATGGAAATGGAATGGTAAAAAAATTAAAACAAAAGATTAAAGATTTTTTCTTTAAAAAACAAGATTTAAATAAAGTGCCTTTTATAAAAACAGAAACTTTTTATGTAAATAAAGATAAGATAAAAATAATATATACAATAGAACCTATGTGTAATTCTAATGGAACTACATATGGATTAACACAAAATGCACATATATTTTATATTAATAATAAACTGTTATACAATATTTCTTGTAATTTTGATAGAAAAGATTTTTATAACGGAATTAGTTTTACTTTTTCTAAAGAAATGTTAGAAGAATATCCTGAATTATCTAAATTTAACAACATTCCTATTAATAAATATAAATTTACTACTGATCTTATAGACAAAAATTTTGCAAAATATATCAAATCATATCTTGTACCTTTTCAAAAATAAAAGAGGTTTTAGCATGAGAGATAGAAAAATAAAAAAAGTAATTAAAAAGAAAATAAATGGGTTATATAATATATTAAAAACTAAAACAATACATATAAGTGTTTTAAATCATTTTATTAATTTGTTAGTAAAATTATTAAAAAAACATTATAATTATAATGAAAATAGATCAAAAAAAAGAATTAAAAAAGAGCTTAAAAAATATTTTTTAAAACATCCTAATAAACTTGTTATGACTTATTATGAATGGAGAAAATTATGTTCAAAATGATATTAACATTACACAATTATGATGATTATAAATATACATACGAAACTTATATAGGAACTAATAAAAAAGATTTATTAAAAATATTCTTGGATAAAAATAAATATTATGACATTTGTGAATATAAAATAGAAGAAATTAATGTTAATCCTTGTTTGATAAATGTGGAGTGGAAAGAATGTTATTAGAAGATATTAAATTAGATAAAGACGAAATAAAATGGTTATATCAGTTTATTTCTAATAAAGAATACGGAGAATATACTATATTAGAAGAATTAGAAGATGGTTTTGCTCAATTTATAATAGGTAAAACAAAAGACAAAGATTATTATCAAAAAAATATTACAATAAATCCTTGACTTTTAATTAAAAATGTTATATAATATATTTATAAAACAACAAAGGACGGTAGAAAAATGATAGACTTTAGTTCAGATAGATTTAAATTACAACCTAGAACAGTAAAATCTGCTTTAAAAAAATTAAAAATGGAAGATAAAATTAATGAAAATAATAAATATCCTGAGCATATAGCTATAAAAATATGTGAATATATTATAAAACATGGAACTGAAAATACTATTATTTCAGCTTCTATAGCATTGCAAGAAATTAATAGTAAGATAGAAGAAGATGAAAGAAAAAAATCTGAAGCTAAACCTATTATAGCTCATGAGTTTAGAAATAATCATTATAAACCTAAAAATCAAGATAATATAGATTATGCTAATTATTGTATATATAATGATAAATGGAATAAAGAATATGAAGAATTTACAGGTTATTCTATTATAGCTAAAGATTTAGCAGGAGATTATGCACTTACACATTATCCTAAAAAAGATAAAAAAACTGAAGCTGTAGTTACTGAAATTTTACATAGATATGAAACAATAACTAAACATATGGCTAAAGAAAAATTAAATTTTGAAGATATTGCTAATAGATATTGTTTTAGAGATACTGTAGAAATAATACCTGTTGTAAAATTAATTTTAGATACAGAAATGGAAAAATAATTTTTAAAATACGATAATTGCTTTAGGAATAAAAGTTTCACACCAAAAACCTCCCCTAAAAGCAAGTAGTATAAATTACTTGCTTTTTTTATTGGGTTAATATATAATAATAAAAGAAACTACGGAGAATTTTATAAAAAATTATGAAATATAATATTAAATTAGATATTGATAAATATTATCCCAAAATAGTTAACACTGATGAACTTTGTAAAATATTAAGTATATTAATGATAAGTAATGAAAAACTATATCTTTTAACGGAATAAAAATTAATATATTTAATACCAATAATATTAATTTAGAAAAATTAAAAAAAAAGAACATATAAAAATTTATGATTGTAGAAAAAATAAGGAAGTGATTAAATGATTAATATACCGGTTTTATATCATATTGAAGATATGCAAAAATTAACTCATATAGGAGATAAAGAAAAATCTAAATAGGACAATATTATAAATATGAATGTTGTATATATAAAACACTTTGATAATGGTAAAAAATATGTAGGTATTACTAATAATTTTCAAAAAAGAATGAGTGATCATGAATATGATGCTAAACATGGAAGTCAACTACTAGTTCATTTTGCTATGAGAAAATATTCCCATAAAACAGAAATTGTATTTGAATCGGAAAATTATGATGAAGTATTAGAAATGGAACGCATTATAATACAAAATTTTAAAGATTTAGGTATAGAATTGTATAATATGACTGACGGATGGGAAGGTTCATTAGGTTATAAACATTCCGAAGAATCAAAACAAAAAATGAGATGTAATCGTCCAAGTATGTCAGGATAAAATCATCATATGTATGGTAAACATCATACAGATGAAACTAAGCAAAAAATTAGTAAAACTCTTAAAGATAAACATAAAAAATCATCAATGTATGGCAAACATCATACGGAGGAAACTAAAAAACTTTTAAGTGAAATTAGAAAAGAAAAATATAGTGGAGAAAATCATCCTTGGTATGGAAAACATCATACAGAAGAAAGTAAAAAGAAAATTAGTGAAACGTTAAAAAATGGTAAATCTTACGGTTTTGGTAAATTTGGTTCTCTCAATTCTAATTCAAAACCTAAAAAACATTATGAAACCAAATCATGTTTTAGGAGTGAATTTAAAAAAATATGTAAAAATCAAGGATGGGATTTTGATGATTTTGAAGAAATTTTTGCAGAATGGAAATATACCAAAGATAAAAGATTAAGGAAATATTATTATAAATTTAAAGGAAGTGAAAATAATATGAATAAAGTTAAAATTAATATTATGTTAGAAAATGGAGTTGGAAAACCATTTTATGCTACATGTGGTTCAGTTGGAATGGATGTAAAAGCTAATATTAACGAACCAATTATATTAAAATCATTAGAAAGAAAATTAATTCCAACAGGAATAAAAATGGAAATTCCAGAAGGATATGAAATACAAGTAAGACCAAGAAGTGGATTAGCTTTGAAACACGGTATTTCTATGGTAAATACACCTGGAACAATTGATTCGGATTATCGTGGTGATATAGGAATTATTTTAATTAACTTAAGTAGCGAGGAATATATAATACATCCTCAAGAAAGAATTGCTCAATTGGTTCTTAACAAAGTAGAACAAATGGAATTAGTTGAAGTAGATTCATTATCAGATACAGAAAGAAACGCAAGTGGATTTGGAAGCACAGGTAAATAATCATACAAAGAAAGGATTTTATTATGAAAAAAGATAGTTTAGGCGATAGAATGAAAAAATATGAAAAATGTAGTCAATTTAATTTAATGGATAAAGTTCCTGTTGTTATTAGATTAGATGGTGCTCATTTTCATACCTTTACAAAAGGACTAAATACTCCTTTTGATATAGAATTTCAAGAAGTAATGAGAAAAACTATGAAGGACTTAGTAGATAATATACAAAATTGTGTTTTAGGATATACTCAATCTGATGAAATAACTTTAGTTTTATTAGATACAAAAACTTTAGAAACACAATCTTGGTTTAATAATAATCTACAAAAAATAGTAAGTATAAGTGCTTCTTTAGCAACTATGTTTTTTAACAAACATATAAATGAACTTACAGAAGAACGTTTTTCAAATAAAAAATTTATAGGATATTTTGATTCTAGAGCTTTTAATATTCCTTTAGAAGATTTGCCTAATGTATTAATATGGCGTTCTCAAGATGCTTATAGAAATGCTGTTAGTATGTTTGCTTTATCAAGATTTTCACATAAAGAATTACAATATAAATCTACAAGAGATAAGATAGAAATGTTAGGCGAAGATTATATTGAAAGTCAATTTAATTGTTTACCTTATGAGATGTATTACTTAAAAAATGAATATGGACAATTCCGTTATAGTAGTAAAAAAAGAAATTATGAAGATTTATATCAATATTTTTCTGATTGTTTAAAAGAACCTCTACAAAATCAAAATAATTTACAAGGACATTCGCAAGATTTAGCAATGAATGGCTATTTTACTAAAATAGACTAGAATTCTTTTTTGAAAAGTTACGATAATTATATTGGGTGATAAAAATGAATTTTTGTAATTGCGGTTGTTATTTAGGATTTGATGTTAGTCCATATTTTGCTTCAATAGAAGATTCATTAATTTATAATACAAAACCATTTGATAATACTTATAGAAATGAAGGTATTCAAATAATAGATTATAAATTAAATAATTTATTAGCAAATGGATTATATCCTAAATATTCTTATTTTTCTCAACCAATAGTTAAATTTAATCCTTTACCGCAAAATAATTGTTGTATTCAAAATGGATTAAATTTATATAAGTTTTTAGCAAGATAGGAAACTACCTTGCTTTTTTTATATATAAAAAAAGAAGAGTATTACTACTCTTCTGAATAAGCTGTTATATCACCTTTAGTTTTTAAATTTCCATTGACAGTTAAATTTCCTTCTATTATTCCATTTTTTAATTTAATTTCACCTGTTTCTATTTTTTCTTCTAATCTTTTTATTTCTTCTATAACTGGTGTTAATTCTGGAATATCTAATTGTTTTATTTCTTGTAAAATAGAAATATAATTATTGTCCATTTTTTCTAAAATAGGTTTAAAATCTATTGTAATTTTTAATTTTTGTAATTCATTAATAAAAGTTTTTTCTTCACGTTTTGTTAAATAAAGCATGAATATACCTAAAATTAATAATTCAACAATAGTTATAATACATTGCATAAAATCACTTCCTTTATTATTTTTACTACCATTTAATTAAAAGTTTAATTTGATTTATTTTTTTCTATATGCTATAATATATTATAAATATTGAAGATAAAGGACGTGGATGAAATGTTAATAATAAAACGTGGAAATAAAACAATGGAAATACAAAAAAATACTTTAGTTTCTTTTTATAATAATGTAGAAGATTTACTATGTATATTTATGGTTCAATTATCAGAGCATATATATGGTAGTTGTTATATATTTAATAAAAAAGCCTTACCTGAAAATATAGATTATAAAAATGGAGACGAAATGATAAAATTAATTCAGACAGGAAATCCATTTTTATTATTAAGCTTTTCAAATAATCTTAATGATTATGAAACTGGAACTATTGAAGATACTGAAGATATATTAAATTCTTTAAATTTTGATTTAGATATAAAAGTAAACGAAAGTGCACCAAAATTTTATAATTAAAAAGTTAATTTTAAAAAAATTTTTTCTTTAAAAAGTTTTGCCGTTGACAAAAACGAAGAAAATAATAATAAAGATTTTAAAATTTTTTAATGAAAAATGGTTAATAAAAATTTTTACTACTCTTTACAATATAATATAAATAATACCGAAAAGAAAAATAATAAAAATTTTTTCTAAAAAGGTTAATTAAATTTTACTAAAATCTTTAAATAAAAATGTAAGAAATAAGCAACAAAATTATTTGTAGTAAATACTACTAAAAAAATTAATATAAATGCCAAAGGGCAATCAAGGAGACCAACAATATGGAAAATGTAAAAGAAGTTTTATCAAGACACGACTTATCTAAAGCAATAACAGAAAAAATCAAAGGAAAAACATCTAAAAGAGTAACAATTGATGATGTTACTACTATTATATGTGCTATTCAAGAAGTAGTTAAAGATAATCTAATGGCAGGAAAAAAAGTTAGATTACCAGGTTTAGGAGATTTTTCAAGCGTAATTAAACCTGCAGGAGAAGGAAGAGATCCTAGAACTGGAGAAACTATTCAATTAGATGAAAGAATGGCAGTTAAATTCAAACCATCTAGAACTCTAAAAGACGAAATTAAAAAACTATTTAAAGAATCTAAATAATTTTAAGAGCTACTAAAAAGTAGCTCTTTTTTTATTGACTTTTTTTACCATAAATGATATAATAAAATATAAATTAAATTAATGGTGATATAATGAATTGTGGAAACTGTATTTATTCGGAAATTAATATACAAGATTATTATCCATGTATTTCTTATATATTTATTTGCAATAAAAACAAAAAACTTATAAATGATATAGATAATGATGTTTGCAATATGTTTATAGAAAAAAATATAAAAAAAACAAAAATATCAAACTTAAAAAATTTTATAAGAGATGAATTATATGAAGAAGAAATAGAAGTTTTTAATAAAATATATATGTTAATTTATCCAGTTGCTGTTCCAACAAAAGAAAATGTAAAAGAAATTATAGACATTATAAACACAGGAAATTTCAATAATTTGAAATTAAATATAGAACAACTATATAATGAATATTATATAGATAATAAACTATCTGAAGAAAATAAACTATATTTATTAAAAGAAAATAAATTTATAACACAGGCTATAAAAAATAAAAAAATATATGAAAAAGATTGTAATATTGATAATCATAGAAATCAGTTATCTTTTATTTTTGAAAAGGTGTAAGAAAGGGGAATTATATGAAATATTATTATGGTATATTTGAAAAGAATTGGGCTGATGAATTTGACTATACAGAAAATTTTATTTGCACAGAAAACGAAATTATTGAATTTAATAATTTAAAATCAAATCTTAAAAATACATATGTTAATTTTTACTTTGGAACTAATGAAGGATGGGATGAAGTAAAAGTACAAGAATTATTTAATTCTACAAAATTCTATGAAATATCTGAAAATACATTTAATGAACTTAAAAAATTTTTAAGAGTTGACTTGCCTTATTTTATTGATAGTGAAATAATATCAGAAGAAGATGATGAGTATGAATTGTAGAAGTTGTAAATATTTAATAAAGAGTAAAAGCAATATATTATATTGTTCAGAAAATCATAATTGTACATTTGAAAATTGTGAACATTATAAATTAGATTATAAACAATTAAATAAAAATAGTATATTATTAGATTGTATAGTATCATTATATGCATTATATCAAGAATTAGATGATTATACAATCAATGATTTAAAACAAATTAGAGTATTTGTTAAAGATGTAGAAATAAATCCTGTTGAATTAGATAAAGTATTAAAACATAGAAATGATTTATCTAAATTAGACGGTATAAATAAAATTATACCTAAAATACAAGAAACAATTAAAAATTGGGAAAGGGATTTACAAAATGAATAAATTTTATTTAAAAGATAAACATTTAGTTATTAAAGAAGTTATAAATGTATTTAATGATTTAAGTATAGAAGTAGAAAAGAAATTTGAATTTTCTAAATTATGGGAATCTTTTGCTAAAAATTTTGATAAAGAAGTTAGTTTTGAAAATTGTTATAATGAAAAATATACTGCAATTAATTTTAGATTTATGCAATTTTTATCATATTTTCTAACAATTTTATCTCCTTATATAAATGAAGAAGAAAAAGCAGAAATGTTAAAATATTTAATAATATCAATATATAATGAATACAAAATAACATTCCCAGAAAAAATAACTTTTACTAGTGAAGAAGATATAAAATCTTTTAACATAATTTTTAATTTTATTAACAAAATTAAAGTTTCACAAGAACCATTAACAGCTGATAATTTATTTGCTAAACTATTTTAATACCTTTTCAAAAATAAACAGGAGATTATATGAAAAATTATAAGCACGTTAAGTTTTGGTAATGTACAAGTAGAAGAAGTTTGTAAAGAGGGATATAAATTGAATATATCCAATGAATACATAGATGTTAATAACATAAAATTTGATTCACTTGATTTTGATTTACAAAAATATAAATACGATATATAGTTAGTAATTTTAGTGACTTAAATGGATAAGAAAGATTTTAAACAAATAAAAATACCATTATATATTGATTTTGCTAAACAATTTATTTTAAATAAAAATTGTTATAGAAATTGTGTTAATTGTCCTCTTAATCCAATGAATTTAATAAAACCAAATGGATATTATTGTAGAATGAAAATGTTTAAAGAATTTTTAGATATATTTTACAAATATTCTTGGTTATCTGAATATAGTGAGGTAGACGATGCTTAAAAAATGTTGTAGAACTTGTGTTAATTTTAATCCATATATATTTGATTATAATTGGTATGATATAGAAAGCCCTCCTGAATATCAATACAGAAATTGCTATTTAACAGAAAACGATATTAATTGTAATGAGATAAATGATTGTTGTAAATATAAAAGTATAAAAATTGAAGATTTAATGGAGTAAAAAATGAAAATATTAGTAGATATTTTAATGTTAATTACTGCACATATTTTTGGAGACTATGTTTTTCAAAATGATTTTTTAGCAAACAACAAAGGGAAATATAAATTTATTTGCTTAATACATTCTTGGATATGGACTGTCTGTATTATGTTCTGTTTGTTTTTGATAGGATATAATAATGTATTAGGAATTCCAGAATTTGTTGTTTTATTATCAACGCATTATTTATTAGATAGAGATAAAGCTACTATGGAAGATAAAACAAATGCTTTAACAAAAGATTTATGTATAGATCAAGCTTGGCATATATTAATTATTTTAGTTTTAGTATTTGTACAACATATATATAATATGATATAATAAATTAATTAATTTAATAATAAGGAGATAAAAATGGATTATATTGAAAATTTACAAATTGAATTAGATAATTTAAATGATAACATTAAAAAAACTACAGAATTTTTTCATTCAGAATTTGAAGTACCTAAATTTACAGATGAATTTGTAAGAATAAAATTGGCTTGCCAAATAGAATACATGATAGGTTATAAAGAAATGTTAGAGCAAATATTGATACATCAAACACAAGTGAAATAATAAGGAGTAAAAAGTGAATCATATTGAAAGAATGGAATTAGAAGCTGAAGAATTAAATAATAAAATTACAAAAGCAACTGAATTTTTAGAAAACGAAATTAAAAATCCTACTTGCACAAACGAAGTACAAAGAATAAAATTAGCTTGTCAAATAGAATATATGTTAAATTATTTTACAATTCTAATAGATAGAATTAATTATGACAAATCTTTATTAAATAAATAATTTTAAAAGAGAGAAAATTTTTCTCTCTTTTTTTTCTTGACTTTTTTATATTTTAATGATATAATAAAGAAAAGTAAGTGGAGGATTGAAGAATGGATAAAAAAATAAAAGCTTTAATGTATATAGCAAAAGATTATTATGATATAGATATAAGTTTTGATAATGCTGAAAAATTATTAATAGACAAAGATTATTTAGTATTAACTTCAGAAGAATCATATAAATACTGTATAGAATATTTAGAAAGTTTATTTAATGAAGATATATCCTACTTTAACGTAAATATAGAATATTATTTAAATGAAGATTTCTTTAAATCTTATTATAAAGAATCTTACGAGAATTATATAGAAGATATAAAATATGAAGATGGAAGATTAGAACAAGAATTAAAAGAAAGTAATTGTAATACTGAAGAAGAATATTTACAATATCTTTTAAGTAATGTAAAAAATTATGCAGAAGAATATATTTTTGAATTTGGTAAAAATGAATTAAATAATTTAATAAAGTATTATCCTGAATGTATTGATAAGAATAAATTATTTGATGATATTATTTTAAATGATGGAAAAGGAAATATCTTATCTAGATATGATGGTATTGAACATGAAATTGAAATAGAAGGAATCTTATATTATGTTTACAGAAATTATTAAACGATTATCAATATTTTTCTTTATTAGTAGCATTACGTTTGCAGATTGTTTAGAATGTTCACATCCTAATAATCAATGTTCTGTATGTAGAGATTTATTAAATTTAATAGAAAAACAACAAATTATTATTCAATATAAAATGAATAGTCCTAATGAAGAATTATTAAAAAAATTAATAGAAATATACAAAAAACATTTGGAGGAAGTACATGGAAAAAAATTGTAAGAGTTGTAAGTATTTTGAAATATTTAAAGAAAAATATTTTAGATGTAATTTTTATTATAAAAAAAAGCATTATTATATGCCTATAAATAAACCAGAAGAGTTTATATGTGAAAATTATGAAGAAAAAAATTAATTTGCATTTTAAATAATTATATGTTATAATTATTTAAGAAAGTGAGACAGCATGTTATTTATAAAAATTAAAGAAATAAAAAATGAAGAAGTAATTATGTTTTTTGAAGATAACACTTTGGTTGGTTGTATAAAAAACCATCTTTGGGATAACGAAACTGATTTTAGTTTTTTATTAAAATATTTATCTAATATAAATTGGAGATTTCAAAAATTTTCTGATTTTATAGTAGATGAAAAAGATTATCACTTTGAAGATTGGATTGATTCGTATAATAGTTATGAACGTATTTACAAATTTAATACAGGTGAAGTATATAAAGTATTTTATGACGATTTTGGAAATAATTCAGTAGGAATAACTTTAAAAGAGTTTTTTAAGTTCATAAAAGAAAATTCTGGTGTTGATTTAAAATTCAAAGATTAATACCTTTTCAAAAATAAAAAGCTATTAAACTGTTAAAAATATAAAAATTAGGAGTGTAATAATACTATGAAAAAATTATTAATTGCAGGTTTATTAGCTTTAGGAGTATCAGCAACAGCTTTTGCTGTTAAAGGAGTGGGAATTACAATGACTATATAAAATAATAAAATATGTATAAAATTTATACTAATTTATAGCAGAAGATTTTATATTCAAATATATTTAAGGAAGTAATAATGAAAACTTATAAGGTTGAAATAAAACTTACAGAAGAACAAATTAAAATAGTTGAAAATACTTCTAACGTATGCAGATTTTTATATAATGAAATGATTGCAACTAATCAATTAATATATGATATGAGCAGACTTATTGGAAGTGAAAAATATTTTATGGATTCCAAAAAGTTTGATAAATATGTTAATAATGTTTTAAGTAATTATTCAATTATGACTTGGATAAAAACAGCTAATGGTAAATCAAGAAAACAGACTATGGTTTATTGCGAAAGAGCTTTTAAAAGATTTTTTAAAAAATAAGGTGGATTTCCAAGATTTAAAAAGAAAAAAGAATTTTGTAGTGTATATTTACCGAAAAATAATAAAAAAGATTTTGAAATTAAAAGACATAAAGCTAAAATTCCAATATTGTCTTGGATAAGATTAAAAGAAAAAGGATATATTCCTAAAAATGCAGAAATTACATCTTGTACTATTACTAAAACAGCTAATAGATATTATGCATCATTTTTAACAAAAGATATAATTAAAGTAATTGATTGTGATAAAACAGATGGAATTGGTATTGATTTAGGTATAAAAGAATTAGCAGTTTGTTCAAATGGTAAGTTTTATAAAAATATTAATAAAAGCAGTAAAATTAAAAAATTAGAAAAGAAATTAAAAAGAAAACAAAAAAGTTTAAGTAGAAAATTTGAAAGTTTAAAATCAAGAAAGGAGAAAGCTACTCGTAAAAATATTGATAAAAACATATTGTCAATTCAGAAAATATATAACAAACTTTCAAATATAAGAACTGAATATACAAAAAATGTTGTAAATGAAGTGGTGAGAACCAAGCCTAAGTATATTACAATAGAAGATTTGAATATTTCAGCAATGAAAAAGAATAAGCATTTATCAAAATCTATTTCAGAACAAAAATGGTATTTCTTTAAAATATTTTTAATACAACAATGTATAAAATATGGAATTGAGGTTAGGTTGGCTAATAGAAAATTTCCTAGTTCTAAAACTTGTAGTTGTTGTGGAAAAATAAAACAAGATTTAAAACTATCAGAGCGTACATATAAATGTGAATGTGGTTTAATTATAGATAGAGATTTGAATGCTAGTATAAATCTTAAAAATTGTAAAAAGTATAAAATACTCACTTAAAAGAGTTTTATGCTATGTACTCGTGGGCTAGACGAGGAATTTAAGGCTGTGGACTATAAACGTGTAAGTAGGCATACATTGTAGTATGTACAAAAGCATATAGGAAGAAACAGCAATAATTCTCAAATACATACATTTGTATATATTTTGAGTAGCAGTAAAGACAAAGTTAAATTATCTGAAATATATTTATGTCCTGAATGTTTAATGGTTTCATATGATTTAGAAGACATAACAATAGAAGAATAGGGGAAAATAATGATAAATTTTAAGAAATTATATGAAGAAAATAAAATATTTAATGGGCTAGAAGGATTTCAAGGAGAATATAGAATATTGTCAAATTTTGCAATACATGATAAATTATCTATAAAATTACCTTGGGGTTCTGAAGAAGCCAAAGAATATTATGGAGATAATGTAGAAGCTTTATTTCAGGCTTCTAAAACTTATTCTTTACCTATGATTAAAAGTTTAGCAAAAACTAATCCATATAGAGCTAAATCAGTTGGTAGACATTGTAAATTGAGACCAGATTGGGAAGATATAAAAGAAGAAGTAATGCTATTTTTATTAAAACAAAAATATGAAAAAATAAAAGAATTTAGAGATATTTTAAATTCTATACCTAAAGATAAATATATTGTTGAAATGAATAAATGGAATGATAAAGAATGGGGAGTTTCAATTAAAGATTTTCAAGGAAAAAATAAATTAGGAAGATTATTAACTCAAATTAGAAATGAAAATAAGAAAAGCTAATATAAATGATAAAAATACAATAAAAGATTTTATAATAAAATCAGATATTTATCATTATGATAATTGTCCTAGCTTTGCTAAAAATTATGATTTAAATCCAATAAAACATTATAATCAATCTTGTATTTTAATAAATAAGATTAATATAAATGATTTTTATATAATAGAATTGAATAACAATCCAATTGGAACTATTATGTGTTGGAATAATAATGGAGAAATTACTTTAATTAATTTTTATCTTAAAACTCCAAGAAGACTCCCTCATCTTTAGGTGGGAGTAGTTCACACTAACAAAACAAATTAATACAATTTTTAAAAAATGGATGGAAAAAATAAATGTTGAAACCTAGTAATAGATTAACAAGTATAGTTTCATTTTTGATAAGGTTAAATCCTGAATTAAGTGCAATTAAATTAAAATGCTATTTATATATATTAAATATACATTATTTAATACAATATAATGAATTAGCATTTCCTGATAAAATGTATATAGGATTATTTAAAATATCATTTTCACAATGTGATGATTTTATAGATGATTGGGATATAAAAAATTATTTTAATGATACTTTAGTTTATCATATTTATGAAAATCAAGAATATATTCATTGTACTGATTATGAAGAAACAGAAAACAAAGATTTAATATATACTTGTAAATTAATTAATGAAGGACTTAAAAATATAAATAGTTTAACTTTATGGGCTCATATAATAAATGAAATTTTAAAACCTAAAACAGTAATTTTACAAGAAATTGATTGGAAAGTTTGTAAAAAAGTACATGAAGATATAATAAACAAAACAGGAAAAATAATATAAGGAAGTGATTTTTTTGTTTAGTAAAGCTAAAGTTGGAGATAAAGTATGGGATTTTTTATTAGGATGGGGTATTGTTTATGAAATAACAAAAACAAATAGACCTATAAAAGTTGAATTTAATAATACTTGTCAAGATTATATTATAGATGGAAAAATTAATGAAACAGACATTAATCCAAGATTATTTTGGAATGAACTTAAATTTGAAATTCCATCAAAACAATTTGATTTAACTAATTATTTAAAAACTACAATAGAACCAAAAGAATTTAAATTATATGAAAACAATTGGCATTTTGTATATCATCCAACAAGTGGAGATTGTAAGTTATTATTTAAATACGACATAAACATACAACAAATAAACACTCCATATTTTAAATTATTACCTAATAAAAATCCAATAGAAGTTCAAGATATTTTATATAAAGTAAATTATGAAGAATTAGTTGATAGTTTAAAAGAGCTTAAATGGATTTAGAAAGGATACATATGACAAAAATAAAAACAATAGAAGAATTACAAGAAATTCTTAGTTTAGATAAGCCAATGACTTATAATGATAAATATATTTTTAGTTTAGAAGGATTAGCACAAGAGATATTTAAACAAAATTTAAAATATAAAAATAATAATTATATATTAAAAATTATAAATAAGTCTTGGAAAAGCGTTCCAATACAACAATTATCTTCTTATGAAAAATTAAAAGAAGATATTTATAATAAAATACATGAAGGATGTTATTATTCTCTTAGAGAAATTGGATGTAAATTTACTAGAGAAAATTTTGATAAAAATATATATTCTTTTATCGATACTATTACAAAAGATACTTTAATAGAACAAACTATAGATGAATATAACATAAGTTTAATAATAAAAGATATTTTTAGAAAGTTGAGTGATAATTAATGAAAAATTATTTTTATTATAAAATTTATGATGAAGATGGATATTCAATAGAAGAAGATGAATTATATATTGAAAAATTTGATGATTGGCATAAAGAAATTATAAAAATATTAAACGATTTAAAATATAATGGAAAAGTTGAAGTAAATATAACATTAAATGAACCTTATGAAGATTATATTGATATAGATGATATACTGGAAGATATGAGCAATAAAGCTTATAATGAAGGCGGAGATTATGCTTTAGAATACTTACAATATACCTCTGAAAATAGTAGAAAATGGTTTGAAGAAGAAATTAATAAGTTATGGATAAAATTTAAAGAAATGAATAATGAAAGTTCTCCATTCTCTAATATATTAGAAGAAAAATCATATATTTTTGAAATAAAAGATAATAATATTAAATTAATTGAAGAGCTTTAATAAGCTCTTTTTTTATTTATATATTGACTTTTTCTAAATAATTTGTTATAATATTAATGGGTAGGTGATAAGATGAAAAATAAAACACAAGAATTAAAAGAAAAATATGATACTTTATTTAAAGTACAAGAAGAAATTGAAAGTATAAATAATTTAATTATAGAAACAGTAAATAAAAAAATAAACAATAAATTTAATGATTATAAAATATTAAATAAAATAATAATGGATTACATAGATGAAACTGATTGTTTAAAATATAGATTTATAGGAATTTACAAAAATAAATATTGTTATAAATTAATAATTCCAATAAAATATTTTAATAGCGAAGATACACAGATTTTACTTTTGAAAAGTTTAAGTAATGATAGTATAGATAATATAACAAAATTAAAACTTATAATATTAGATGAAGATTTTAATGAAGAAAATTATTTATTTTTTAATACAATAAAGGAAGTGAATGATTATATTGAACAAAGAAACTAAAATTAAAATATTCCAAGGTTATTTTTACGAAATAGAAGAACAAGTAAATAATTTTACAAAAGAGCATGATTATGAAATTATTGATATAAAATTTAACGATACATTTACCAAAACTTGTATTATCTATACCTTTTCAAAAATAAACGAGGATAAAAATGATTAAGAAAATTAAAATACATGAAGATTATAAAGAACGTATACCTAAGAAAGAATATGAATTTAGTAAAAGATTAAATCTTCTTTACGGATGTAATGGAATAGGAAAAAGTTCATTATTAGAATTGATAGCTAATAATAGACATACAACTGTTAGAAGTAAAAGTATATATGATCCAATTTCATATTATAAAGATTATATGGATTGTGAACCACCCAAAATAGCATTTTATAGAGTTTCAGTAGATTCTTATAAAAGAGCTAATAACTATCAAAATGATAGTGTATTGAATAGTATAGAAAATGTTAAAGATTATTGGTTTGCAATGAACTCTTCTGAAGGACAAGCTATTACAGAATTATTTTTAGATTGGTTAAATAAATTAGATGATGATATAGATATTCTTTTAATAGATGAATTAGATAGCGGATTAAGTGTAGTAAGTATTTATATGTGTGCTCATTACATAAATGAATGGTTAAATAAACATCCTAATGTACAATGCTTTATTTCTATAAATAATTATGAATGGATTAGATTATTTAAAAAAATATACAGAATTGATAATGGACAATATCAAGAAATAAAAAATTATGAAGAATTTTTTGAAATAACTAAAGATATACATATAAAATTGTATGATAAAAGTGATAAAAATGTATGATGTATTAGATATTTGTAGATACATAATAAATTATTCCTATAAAAATTTAGATGGAATAAGTAATTTAAAATTACAAAAAATGTTATATTTTGTACAAATACAATTTTTAAGAGAATATAATAAACTTTGTTTTTCTGATAATATAGAAGCTTGGGATTTTGGACCAGTAGTTCCTAAAGCTTATAAAGAATACAGTATGTATGGATCTTTACCTATACCATATATAAATTCTTATATTGAATATACTCCAAATATTCTTTGGGATGTAGAAAGAAAAACATTTAATGAAAACATAATAAAGAAAAAACATAGAAAAACAATTGATTTAATTTTAAATATATTTTCTGAATATTCTAATAGTCATTTAACTGATCTTACAATAAACCAAGAACCTTATATTGAAGCTTATAATGGAAATAAAATAATTACTATTGATTCTATCAGAAAATATTTTAATATAAAGGAAAGGAAATTATGGATATTCAATTTTTAAAACAGAAAGAAAAAGAATTAAATAAAATAATTAAAAATATATGGGATATTGGTAAAAAAGAAATTAGTGAAGAATTAGGATATAAAGTTAATTTAGAATTTGTAGATAAAGGAGAATATGATATAGAAAAAATTTTAATAATTTCTATTCCTCGTCCTTGCGGATGTTGTGTTTTAAATTGCAATGAATATTTAACTATAAACACTCCTAATTTAAAAGAAATTATAAGTAAGTTAAAAGAAGTTGAAAAGCTTGTTGTGGATTTTGATGATTCATACGAATATATGTATACAATAACTATACCTTGCACAATAAAAGAAATATTAGAAAAAACTCCACAGGAATTATTTAAATTATGGAAGGAGTATTATTATGAGTAAAAAAGATTTATTTGAATTAACTAAATTAGAATTAGAAGAAATATTAATTAATCCAGATGTTGTTAAAATAAATAATTCAATTAAAAATAAAGAAGATTTATGTAAATTATTTAATATAAATACAAACGGATTAACTTCCGTTGTTACTACTACTGTTAAAACTTATTTATTTAGTAATAGAGAATTAAATAAATACATTCTTAAATACGAAGATAGATGTATTCAGATATTTATTCCTACATTAAAAGATAAGCCTAACTTATTAGATGATTTTGATAAAATATATCCTTTCTTTTTTGTAGACTATTATAAGTTTTTAAATAAAAATGATAGGCATTTTACTAAATTAGATACAATAGAAGAAGTAAAAAATTATTTAAATTTTAAAGATTGTAGAACTTGCAAGAACTTATTTGAAGATTTAAATGGCTTTTTATTTTGTCAATTATCTAAATGCAAACTAAACGAAAATTGCGATTACTACGAAAAATATTAAAAAAATAGAAATCTTTATAAAAAATTATCTTTCAATAAAATTGTGAAAAACCACTATCGGTAAAAGATCTCTTTTACCGATAGAACAATTGCATAAATCATTTGAATCTTTTTCCTCCAAAAACCTTGTTTAATGCAAGGTTTTTTATTTTGCGAAATTTTTTATTTTTAGAATGTTATGGAGATAGAGAAATAAACAACCCATTAATATATAAACTCCTAAACCACTAG
>CAMCQH010000015.1 GCA_945877035.1 uncultured Clostridium sp.
ATTGTATCAATAATAATTTCTAAAATTTTCATCCGAAACTTCTTGACACTAATTTAAATACTTCTTCAAAAACTTCCCTGTATAACTCTGTTCATTCTTACAAATCTGTTCAGGTGTTCCGACTGCAACTACTTGTCCACCGCCATCTCCACCTTCTGGTCCTAAGTCAATAATGTGGTCACACGTTTTTATTAAATCCAAATTATGTTCTATAACAATTATTGTATTTCCTGTATCGACTAGCCTTTGTAAAATATCTACTAATCTATGAACATCTGCTATATGAAGCCCTGTTGTTGGTTCATCTAAAATATAAAGTGTTTTTCCTGTTGCTCTCTTAGACAATTCTGTTGCTAGTTTGACTCTTTGTGCTTCTCCTCCTGATAACGTTGTTGATGGTTGTCCTAATTTAATATATCCTAACCCAACATCATTTAGTGTTTGTATTTTTTGTTTTATTTTTGGTATTTTATCAAAAAATTCTAATGCTTCTTCTACTGTCATATCAAGCACATCTGCTATTGTTTTTCCTTTATATTTTACTTCTAAAGTTTCTCTGTTATATCTTTTTCCTTTACATACTTCACAAGGTACATAAACATCTGGTAAAAAGTGCATTTCTATTTTGTGTACGCCATCACCATTACAGCTTTCACATCTTCCTCCTGCTACATTGAAGCTGAATCTTCCTTTATCAAATCCACGTAGTTTTGCTTCGTTTGTTCCTGCGAATATATCTCTTATTAAATCAAATACTCCTGTATATGTTGCTGGGTTTGAACGTGGTGTTCTTCCTATTGGTGATTGGTCTATGTTGATTATTTTATCTATATTTTCTAGTCCTTTTACTTCTTTGCATTTTCCTGGTTTTTCACTTGCTCCATTTAGTTCTTTTGCAATTGTTTTATATAAAACTTCATTTACTAATGTTGATTTTCCTGAACCTGATACACCTGTAACACATGTAAATACTCCTAGTGGAAATTTTACACTTATATTTTTCAGATTATTTTCTGTTGCATTTTTTACTTCTATTACTTTTGACTTTATATGTTTTCTTCTTGTTTTTGGAACTTCTATTTTCTTTCTTCCACTTAAATATTGTCCAGTTATTGAATCTTTTACTTGTTTTACTTCTTCTGCTGTTCCCTGTGCCATAACATTTCCGCCATGTACACCTGCTCCTGGTCCTATATCTATTATTTGGTCTGCTGCATACATTGTATCTTCATCATGTTCTACGACCAAAAGTGTATTTCCTAAATCTCTTAATTTTTTAAGTGTTGCTATTAATCTATCATTATCTCTTTGATGTAGTCCTATGCTTGGTTCATCTAAAATATACATAACTCCTGTAAGCCCTGAACCTATTTGAGTTGCTAAACGAATTCTTTGTGCCTCTCCTCCTGATAATGAGCCTGCATTTCTTGATAATGTTAGGTATTCTAGTCCTACATCTATTAAAAATTGAAGTCTTGTATTTATTTCTTTTAATATCATGTCTGCAATCATTGCTTCTTTTGGTGTTAATTTCAAATTACTTAAAAATTCTTTTAAATCTTTTATAGACATATCTGTTAATTCATTTATATTTTTACCACCAATTTTAATACATAATATTTCTTCTTTTAATCTTGCACCATGACATGTATGACATTCAGAGTTTGTCATATACATTTCGTAAAAACTTCTCATACCTTGTGATTTTGTTTCACTATGACGTCTATCCAACGTTGGCAATACTCCTTCAAATGGTGCTGTAAATTTTCTTACTCCTGCTGCTGACTCAAATTGAAAATCTATTTTTTCATCACCTGTACCATATAAGATTTTTTCTAAAAACCATCTTGGTAATTTTTTAATTGGCACTCCTTTTATCTCTACACCATAATGTCTTCCTATGCTTTCAAAATACATTTTTGCCATTGTATCGCCTTTTTTCATAGTGCTTGAACCAAAAGCTTTTACTCCATCATATAATGTTTTATTTTTATCTGGTATTATTAAATCTTCATCCATTTTCATTAAATATCCAATACCCATACATGTTGGACATGCACCATATGGATTATTAAAAGAAAACATTCTTGGTGTTAACTCTGGAAAGCTGAAACCACAGTCTGGGCAAGCATAGTTTGAGCTATATAACACCATTTTTTCGCCATCTTTGGCAAAAATATTTACTAATACTAGATTATCTGCATGTTTTAAAGCAACTTCAACTGACTCTGTAAGTCTGCTTCTTATATCTTCTTTAACAACTAATCTATCTACTATTAGCTCAATTTCATGTTTCTTATTTTTATCTAATTTAATTTCATCTGATAAATCGTAAACTTCACCATCAATTCTAGCTCTAACAAATCCATCTTTTTGATAGCCTTCTAATTGCTTTACAAATTCACCTTTTCTACCTCTAACTACTGGTGCTAAAATTTGTATTCTTGTTCCTTCTTCTAAAGCCATTATATTATCAATAATTTGATCAATTGATTGCTTTTCAATTTTCTTGCCACAGTTTGGACAATATGGTACACCTATATTTGCATATAACAAACGAATGTAATCATATATTTCTGTAACTGTTCCTACTGTTGAACGCGGATTTTTAGAAGTTGTTTTTTGGTCTATTGATATTGCAGGCGATAATCCTTCTATTGACTCTACATCTGGTTTTTCCATTATTCCTAGGAATTGTCTTGCATATGAAGATAAACTTTCTACATATCTTCTCTGGCCTTCTGCATATAGTGTGTCAAATGCAAGTGATGATTTTCCTGAACCTGATAGTCCTGTTATTACTACCATTCTATCTCTTGGTATTTCTAAATTTATATTTTTTAGGTTGTGCTCTTTGGCGCCTCTTATTATTATTTTATCATTCATTTTTATTCCCCCAATATAAAAAATGTCCAAAAGGGACGTTTCTTTTTGGACATTTTGTCCAATTGGAACCGTTCTCTTGGACATTATACTATATTTTTTTATTAAAAACAAGAGTTTGGTAAGATATTTTTTCTTGATTTTTTTAATAATTATTTTTTAATTACTTCTAACAATAATTCTTCTATTCTGTCTATATCTGGAAATATCAAATTTATTCCGTTTACTCTTTAATTTAAATATTCTATTTACTTTATCCAATATTATCCTTCTTGTTTCAGATGGTACTTGTAATGCTTTACCTTGCACAGTATCAATATGGTCTATGTATTGTTCAGTAATTGGAAACATATTTTTTATATGATAAACATAACCTTCTTTTATTTCCATATGTATCACTCCTCGTTTTATAAAAAAAGTCCTTTATTCCTCTAAAGAAACAAAGGACAAAATAATTTACGAAATGGTATAATTTATTACTCGCACCAACCATAAGCGAGAACATTTAACGAAATGGTATGATTTATTACTCGCACCAACCACAAGCGAGAAACATTTACTATCTATAATTATTATACTATCTTTCTTGAACTTTTGTCAATAAAAATTGTAGTTTTTTGTATAATAATTATACTAATATTTTATGCTATTTATTTGAATTTATTTAAAAATTTATATATTTTTTATTCAGAACTTCTTATTTATTTATGGCTTTTTTCATCCATTCTATCCTCTCCTGATGTAACTTATTTCCAAACTCAATTCCTTCTTTAATATTATATTTATTCTTTACAAACTCTCCATTAACCGCTTCTAAACACTCATTTCCAATAGTTTCAAAATCAATACTACCACTATCAACATTTCTACTACTCAATTTATCAGCATAAACAACAATTTGAAGTCCATGCAAACCTAAACTTGATTTAGCAACTCTTTCAATAAACTCAACTTTTTTGCTAGGCTTCATTTTATAAAAAATTCCGCCCCTCATATGTTCTCTACAAGCAACTTTACCAGCTTGTATCCATCTAGTTGGTGCTTTAATCCTATTACCAAATTTTACAACAACATCAACTCCATTAATTTCATGTCCATAATGATGTGGATATTCTTCTTTTGGAGTTATTCCTTTGCCTAAATCATGTACTAATGCTGAAAATCTTATTTCCAAATCATCAGTTAATTCTGCAGCTTTATCTACCACCATCATTGTATGATTAAAGCTATCTCCTTCTGGATGATGTTCTGCTGGCTGCAGAGCTCCTATTAAATCATATATTTCTTTAAAATGAACTTCTAACACATCTGCTTCTCTTAAAATTTGAAAAAATGTCGATGGCTTTTTATCTGATAGCGCTTTGCTAAATTCGATAAATACTCTTTCATCTGACAAAGTACTTAATTCATCTTTTAGACTGTTCATCATTTTTAAAGTATCTTCAGCTACTTCGAAATTAAGTATTGCCGCAAATCTTGCAACTCTGTACACTCTTAATGGGTCTTCTAAAAAATGTTCTGTTGTAGCTCTAATTATTCCGTTTTTTATATCCTGTTTTCCATTAAATGGGTCTATCAATTCACCTGTTAGGACATCTTGTGCCATTGAATTTATTGTGATGTCTCTTCTTGCTAAATCTTGTTCAATGGTTATTTTTTTATTTGTAGTTATCTCAAATTCTTTGTGTCCTACTCCTGTTTTTCTTTCAGTTCTTGCCATTGCAAATTCTTTTCCATCTAAGTCAAAAACTTCAAATGATTTGCCTCTTGGAAAACTTTTAGGAAATAGATTTTTGAATTGTTTTGATGTAATTCCAACAACACAATAATCTTCATCTTTTACTTTTTTATTTAGTAACTTATCTCTGATAGCTCCGCCCACTAAATATAATCTTCCGCCTTCATTTTCTATTTTTTTGGCAATTTCTAATATATTATTCATACAAACTCCCCTGAATATTATTTTTTGCAATTTTAAATAAAGTATTCAATGTTTGCGAAATCATTTCTTTTGTATCATTATCTATATTTTTATATGTTGTCAAAATTGTTTTTGCATTCATAAACCAATTTGACTTTAAATCCTTCATTGTTTGAGCATCTGTTGCATTCAAAATTTCAAATATAACATCTATAACTTGTTCTCTTTTAGATGGCTCTATATTTTCAAGCCAGCCTTTTATTGTTTTATCAATAAACTCACTACTATCTGTAAGTTCATTTGAATATATAAAATTATTTCCTAAAAGTTGCCAACTATATAAATCATGTTGCATTATCCCTTTTTGAGTACTTTCTACAACTGTATATTTTTCTTTGTGATTCATTAATCTGCCAATAATAGATGATTGTGGAATATATGTATGTACTTTCTTTACCATTTCTTGATATTCAGCAGTTTCAATTACATCTTCACAAAATCCCGGTCCATCATTATTGTACACGTTTATTATTCTATCCTTAATTTCATCACTTACAAATGTTGCAGCATAAACAGCTATATTTCCTCCTTTTGAATGTCCTCCAAGTTTAATTTTTTTGTCAGGATATTCTTTTGCTATAATTTCTAAATATTTTTTTGCAGATATTTGGGATGCAATATGGCTTTTAAAACTCATATTAAAATCTTCTTTCCAACCAACTATTGTATTATCAGTACCTCTATATGATACAAATATAGTATCATCTGGCATTAATACTGTAATTGCTGAAAATTGTTTTTCTTGTTCAATATCTATTTTATTTATATATTTTGTAGCAAGCATTTCTCCATATCTTTTTGATACACCCATTAGTGGGAATAAGTCCACATCATCTTTCCATAATATAGGTAGCTTACTTACATCCTCTTTTTGGAATCTTTCATTTAATTCTTTTATTGTAATGACCTCATTTTCTTTTATTATTGTATCAAATGGAAGATATGAAAATCTTGATAATATTAGGTTATCAATTTCATTAAATTCTGATTTTTCTAAGCTTAAATCTCCTCTCCATTTTATATAATCACAAACATTTGGCATATATATCATTCCTTTTCTATTTTTGAGGGATTAAGGGGTCTGTTCTCCAAATTCCTCTTTTTCATTTTATTTAATTTTAAATTATTTTTGAGAAAAAGTAAATAGTAAATAAATTTTATAAAAATGCATAAAATATAATATATTTATTATACAAATTCACTTGACAACTGCTTTGAGAACATTGTATAATAAATATAGTAAGAAAATGATTCTCGCTTTATGGTGGTGCGAGTAATAAATTATCCATTTCGCTAAATGTTCTCGCTTTATAGTGGTGCGAGTAATAAATTATCTATTTTGAAAATGTTTAGCCTTCTATATTAAGTTATAGGAGGCTTTAAATTTTAGAAAGGACTGGTTGTATGCTTTTAGAAACAGGATATGTATATCATATAAAAGATGAGTATTTTGAATTTGCAAAAGATGAAAAACTTATGAAAAATCATGAGAACGGAAATACAAGACCTACATATTTTTGTATAAAAAATGCTAATAGCAAAATTTTATGGTTTATTCCTATAAGTTCGAAAGTAGAAAAATATAGAAAATTACAAGAACAAAAAATAAAGAAAAATGGAGTTTGTGATACTATTGTAATCGGTAAATATAGAAGAATAGATGCAGCTTTTTTAATTCAGAATATTTTTCCAATTACTGAAAAATACATAGACCATATAGATACTATCAGAAATGAAGCGGTTGCTGTTGTTGAAGGAACTCAAAAAGAAATAACAGATAAAGTAAATAAAATTTTTATGTTAAAATCTAAACGGTATAAACTTAATATTTCCAGATGTAGATAAAATTGAAAAATTATTATTAGATGAATTAAAAGAAAGAACTTAAATAAGTACCAAATGTCCTTATTTAAGTTCTTCTTTTTATCTACTTTTTATGCAAGTCCATATTTTTTCTTAAATTTATCTGCTCTACCACCAACTGTTTCTTGTCTTAAGTTTCCTGTCCAGTATGGATGACATTTTGAACAAACATCAACTTTGATATCTTTTTTTGTTGAACCAACTTCTAAAACATTACCACATGCGCATGTGATTGTTGTTTGGTTGTATTCTGGATGTATTCCTTCTTTCATTTTAATTTCACCTCTTTTTCGTATTTTATAACATGACTGTTTTTTATAATAACATATTATCGAAAATTTTTCAAGTATTATTTTTCTTTGTTTCATTTTTTTGCTCGTCAAAAATATATTGTGCTGATTGCAACATTTCTTTGTTTAATGATATTTTGTGTACTAATTTGTTCATTACATTAAATACACATGCAATTATTAATATTAACATTCCAATCTTTTTCCAGTATTTTTTTAGCATAATATTTTCTCCTTTTCCAAATAATACATATATATTATACTGTTATTTTTGTGAAAAGTCAATGATTTGTAGAAAATTAGACTTTAAATAGCAATAAATTTTCAAGAAAATAGAAATATAACAAATTTATCCATTTTATTTATAATTGAATAGCAATTACAATGACTTGCATATCCCCTCCAGCTGTAATATGCATTTATTGCTTGTTCCTTTGTGAATTTTCCTAAATCAACCCAATTTTTAAATATTTTTAATTTTCTCCTCATTCTAACAGATGATTTTCTATTAAGTTTCCTTATTACTTTTCCTGTTTCTGTGCAAAAGAATTTTGTTTTTAAAAATTTGAATCCTGATGAAAATTTTTGTATTTTTGTTTTCTTTTCGTTTAATTCTAAGCCTAATTCTTTGACTTTTATCCTTATTTTATTTAATATTTTGTGTGCTTCTTTTTTTGTTTCTGCAAAAAAGTAAAAGTCATAAACATATCTACCATATTCTTTTATTCGTAACTTGTCTTTTATATAATGGTCTAATGGCGAAACTGTAATATTAGTATATATTTGTGATGTATGGGCACCTAGTCCAAAACTTTTTTCTCCATATACCTCCATACATTCATTAGCTATTTTCCTTATATCCTCATCAAATATTCTTTTTTTATTTTCATTATACACTACATCATGTGATGCACTATTAAAGAAATCTCTAAAATCACATGTTACTATATAGCCATTAAGTCCATATTTTCTAAAATGTCTTTGCATATGGCAATTTACTCTGTCTAATGTGTGTTGTATTCCTTTTCCAATTCTATTTGCTGCATTGTCATATATAAATGTACTGTCATATATTGGTACAATAACATTATCACATAATGTCCTTTGTACTATTCTTTCTTCTATTTTTTGTGCTTGAATTTTTCTTGTTTTTCCTCTTTCATTTATAAAAAATATAAAAGGTTTTGAAAATTTAAATTTTTTATTTTGTACTTTTTCATATATTCTATATGTATTAGAAATTCTTTTTCTTGTATAATTTTGTGTAGATGCTTTCCATAGAACTCCTCTTATGCATTTTTTACCAGAATTGTATAAATTCTCATATGAAAAAACCTGTTCATATGAGCCACATGCTTCACTTTTTTTCCTTCTTTTTTCTTCTCTTAATTTTTTTCTTCTTTGGTATCTTGCTTCATGTCTTTCTTCACTTGTCATTTAATTTTATAACCTCCGTACTTATCGCGAAGTAGAACTGGCTATGAAATTGATTTTACATCAACCATGCAAGCAGCGTCCAGCCATCTACATCGAAGATTTTTTTTGGTTTGTTTTCACAAACTCAGGAACAAGCTCTCCTTTCACAAAAGTACTGCTTCACTTTTTCAAGCTACTATGTCTAACTTATATCTTGTGAAATCCAGGGGCCACCCCATTAGAGTTGCTAGCGTTGTTATTGTTGCAATTGCCATCAGAGTTCACATTGCAGAAATTATTGCTATTGTTGTAATTAGGCGAACGAAGCCACCACCACACTAAAACCCAAAAGCTAGGGGCTGACTAATTAACAGAACTTGACCTATTTTTTATTACAAATCTTTATATCTTTCTAAATCTGATTTCATTATATTTTTAAGCAATCTTTGTTCTTCAACAAGTAATCTTCCCCATTCTTTGAAAGCAAATTCACTCCATTTTTTTGCTTCTTCCGGGTTCAAATTTAATCTTTCTTTAAGTTCAGACAATGGTATTTCCATATTTTCACATGCTGACAACGCCAATTGAAAATGAGTTCTTCTATTTTGCAGTTCCACTTTATTTCTTGGTATAATACCATTTGCTGTATTTGCTTCATAATACACTCTTCTTGCAAGTGCACATATATCTTTTGTAAGAAAAAATGTTAATCTTTTGGGAGCTTTAAGGCAATATGTTAATGTATGGGCAGATAATTTTCTTGCTGTTTCAAGAAATTCAACTTTACTTTCATTCCTTTTGCTTACATATACTGACATAATTTTATTCTCCTCTTTTTAATATTAGCCCACCTTTCGGTGGGCTGATAAACTCTACGTTTTTATACTTAATCCACAATATACTTTTCGGCTTTTTGTTATTTTTTTGTTAACATAAGATGTTAGATACTAAAGCCAGGGGCCACCCCATAAGAGCGGCTAGCGAGGTTACTGTAGCAAATGCCATCAGAGCCCACACTGCAGAAACTACTGCTACGGTTGTAACCAGGCGAACGAAGCCACCAGTATGAAGAACTGCTAGTGTTAGGTTTTTTTGTTACGTTTGTGCTAGAATTATATGCTGTACTTCCTAATGTAGATTTATAATATTTATACTGACTTCCTTCTGTTGCTATTGCCCATCCTCTTGTTACTCCTCCATTATATCCATTATTCCATATCTCTCCACATGATAATAACCATATGTAATCACTACTTGGTGATTTTGAAGCACTGTTATATGTTGGTATAAATTCTTTTTCTACTTGTTTTATATTATTTTTTATGCTTAAGCTATTGTATGTTGTACTATTTAATGTACTTCTTAATGCACTTGATCCCCAGCCTCCTGAATTTGTATTGCTACTATTCATTGATGCTGATGTTAAGAAGTCTACATATTCAAAACTTATTCCTGCTTTTCCTGTCGCTGTCACTGTTCCATATGCTGTAGATGTTGTTAATGTATCGTGGTTAAATCCTAATATTCTTACTGTTTTACTATCTACTGTTGCTGTATCTCCTACTCCTAATGTATTATCTACTTCATTTAATTTTACATTTACTTCTAATGTATCATTTGTTATTGATGAATTATTTGATATCATTTGGGCTATTGTAGATAGTTCATCCCAAGTATATGTTATTGCCTTTGCTGTGTGTGTTGTTGCTGTTGATGGTGCTACACTATTTTGTACTTTTAATGTTGTTTGTTCTGCTGTTGCTTCTTTTGTTTGTCCATTTTTTGTTGCTACTATTTTTATACTGTATTTTGTATCTTGTTCTAGATTTTCTATTGTATATTCTAATCCTATTGCCTCTTCTCCTGTTGCTGTTTTTTCTAGTGTATATTCTCCATCAGCTTCTGTTTTTTTATAAATTTCTAATGTTCCACCTTTATTTCCACTTGTTGCTATTTTTATTGTTATTGAATTTGTTGTACTTGTTATATTTTCTACTGTTATTTCTAATGGTTCTTCTGTTGTTCCACCTTCATAGATATCTTTTAGTAATATTTCATATCCTTTTTCTGTTGTTATTCCTACTATTGTTCCATCTTCTCTCTTATTTACTGTTCCATACTTTCCTAATATTGTTTCTAATTGTTCTTCTGTTATACTTCCTAATGGTGGCTCTAATTGTTTTTCGTAAATATCTAATGCTATTTTTTCTTTTATGCTTGCTATTTCAGACTCCCTTTTTGCCTCATTTGCTCTTCCAAATAATCCTTGATTTATTATAGCTTGTATTGATATCCCAGCTAATATCAATAAAATTACTATAGTAATCACTAGTGCCACTAGTGTTATACCATTTTGTTTGTGTGTTCTTTTCATTTTTCTTTTTCCTCTTTCCTCTTTAATTTTTTTATTTATTTTTAAAATGTTGATAACTTTTTTTAAACACAAAAAGACAGCAATACTAACTTGTATCCATTTCAAATACAAAAATAGCATTACTATCTTTTTTCAATATATGTTTTTTAAGTTCACTTAATAAACCTTTATTTTCTAAAAGGCTATTATCTTCTCTAGTACATAATTTATTTTTATTTAATAAAATACCTGTGTGTGTGTGTGTGTGTGTGTGTGTGTGTGTACAGTCTCAAGACTTACAGCGTGTTGATTTTTCATATGTATTTTTTTCTCCCCTCATTTGTTTTCACTTCTATCATTTATATTATAACTTTAAGTTTAACATATCGTCAATAGTATTTTTATTACATTTTCATTACATTTTTATTACAGGTATTTCAAAAACTATTGACACTTTTTTAAAATTTTAAAATTTTTATTTTCAAATGCTATATATTATCAATTTTTATAGTCTACAAAAATACCACTTTTTGTATCTCTCTATTTTCAATCAATTCATAAATCTGCTTATTATTTTTTATATCTTCAACACTTCTACCATGCATCGTAAAAATTCCCTTAACACCTGAATACAAAGCATAATGTATTGCATCAACATCCTCTTTACTACCAATTTCATCACAAGCAATTATTTCAGGAGACATTGTTCTTACTAACATATGAATCCCCTGATTTTTACTCACATTTTCTATAATATCAGTTCTTATTCCAACATCATTTTGAGGAACTCCTTTATACATTGCAGCTATCTCTCCTCTTTCATCAACAACTCCACAAATTTTTCCTCTAAAATTAATTTCTTCAATTCCATTGCTTAATCTTCTAATAACATCTCTAAGAACTGTAGTTTTTCCTTTTCCAGGAGGTGCTACAATTATTGTGTTATATATAGATTTATTTTCTATATCAATTATTTCTCTTAATACTCTTGTACTACAATTAAGTATTTCTCTTGCTATTCTAAAATTTAAACTTGATATGTATTTTATATTTGTGATTTTTTCATTTTCTATAACACATGAACCTGTTAACCCTATACGATGCCCACCTTTTATTGTTATAAATCCTTCACAAATCTGATTTTTATAAGCATATATTGAATTTTCACAAAGTCTTTCTAATATTTGCAATATTTCTGCTTGTGAAATATTATATTGTAATATTAAATCTCTTTCCCTTAATTTTAATAATATTGGTCTATTTGTTCTCATTCTTATTTCTTGTAACTCATTTACTATTTTATCATTTTCTTTAAATAAATTAAAAAATATTTCATATATTTTATTTGGAAAATATCTTAAAATTTCATCTATATCTTTCAATTTTTATCCTTTCGCTTCACTTCGTTTCGCTCATCGTCATCCAAAAATTTTTTCAAAATTTTCGTCTGCCAACCTTTTTAGCTATATTATATTCATATTTCATGTATTTTATGACATTTTCTGGTTACACTATTTATGGTGATTAATTTGAAAAATAAATTATGGATAATTTTAGTTATATTCATTATCATTGGTATAGGATTTGGAATTTATTTTTTCACTAAAAATAATAATTCTAATAAATCAGATTATTCAGCACAAAAAACAGCTGTAAAACAGCAAAATAATTCTGAAAACACAACTAGCACTAATACAGATAATTCCATTCAAAACAATTCAAATACAAGCATAACTCCTCAAATCTCTAATGAAAATAAGCCTAAAACAGAAGAATTAATATCTTCTTTTTCTACTAAGATTTACACTAAGGATTCTGCTAGACAAAATAATATTTCTATAACCTCTTCTGCTTTAAATGAAACTATTGTAGCTAATGGTTCTGCTTTTTCTTTTTGCAATACTGTAGGACAAGCTACCTCTGATAAAGGTTACCAAGAGGCTGATATTTTTGATAATGAAGGAAATAAGAAAAAAGGATTAGGCGGTGGAAATTGTCAGGTTAGTACTACTTTATATAATGCTGTGCTTAAAGTTCCTGATTTAGTTGTTACTGAAAGGCATGAACATAGTAATAAAGTTCCTTATATAGAAACTGGCAAAGATGCTGCTGTTGCATATGGTAGTTATGATTTAAAATTCAGAAATGAAACTGGATATGATATAAAAATAAAGTCAGAAGCTACTAGTGATAATATAACTATTAATTTATATAAACTTATTTAAAATAGGGATTAATAATTTTCTAAACTAGTCTAAATCACTGTTATATAAATAATTTTTAGATATTAATGTGTGAGCGGAATAATTTTAGAAATTCTTTGCAATATTTTTGGAAAATGTTCGTGGCTTTCCTTTTTAAAGGAAAGAGCACAGAAAGGGTGCCAAAAATGTTGCATAGAATTTCTTAAATTATGCAGTAAGCCATTAATATCTAAAAATTATTTATATAACAGCGATTTTGACGGTCACTTAGCAGAAAAATACTAAATATCATTTTTATTTTTTAACACCTTATTTAATTCAGCTCCTAAAAATAATGTATAAAAACATGAATATGTCCACATCATAATAAGCATCAAAGTTGTCAAACTTCCATATGTTATAGAAAATCCTTTGAAAATATATAAATACTTAGAAAATACAAATGATATTACATTAAGAGCTATTGCTCCAAATATTGCTCCTGGAATCTGGCTTTTAAAAGTAACTTTATGTTTTGGCATAAATTTATATAACAACAAGAATACAATAAATGTTGCAAAAATAAAGCCTAGCTCTGTTAATATTTGTAAAAATGTATTAAAGTTCTCAAGAATCCCAAAATGATTTTGAATAATAGATTTTAAGCTATTTCCAAACACTAGTAATACCAACCCTAACATTATTAAAACAATAAATATCACTGTCTCAATAATTGACATTAATCTTAAATATATTACAGATTTTTCTTTTTCTCCATTTATATTATAAACTGAATGTAGTCCTTTCATTAATGCAAAAAGTCCTTTTCCAGCAGACCATAATGTGAATATAATTGATATTGAAATTGTTCCTATTGATTTTGAATATACCTCTCTTATTATTCCTAAGACAAATTCATTCATGCTTGATGGAACTATTTTGGCAATAACATCAAATAATGTTCGTTGGTCAATATTTGTATATTGAATTAGAGTTATTAATAAAATTACAAATGGTATAAAAGATAATATTGTATAATATGAACATTGTGCTGAAAATTCACTGACATGGTCTTCTCTCATATTCTCAAATATTTTTTGTACCATTTTATATTTTTCTTTAAAATTAATTTTTGTCATCGACATTTTCCTTTTTATTTTTCTTGTATTCTTTTTGATTATTTGTCATTTTTTCAATTTTCTTTTTTATTTCTTTTTTCTGTTTATTAACACTTTCTTTTAGTCCATCTGTTTGTTCTTGTACTTGTCTCTTTAGTTCTTCCTGTTTTTCTTTTATTTTTACTTTAATTGCTTGTATTTTAGGATATGCATTTAATAACCTTCTATACAATGCAGATTTTCCTATTAATGCTTCTTTTACATTTTTTGTTATTTCTTCAGTATTATCTAAATTTTTACCAAATTCTTTTGTGGTTTTTCCTACATAGCTAATTACATTTGTTGATACAATATTATCAGCTATATATATTATTAATATTACCCAAAATAATATATTTAAAGCCAATTCTGGTAAAGCTTCTATTTTTTCAATTAGAAATGGATTTGAAACATACATTATGAACATTCCTAATAAACCAAATGGTATTATTGTATCTAAACATACTCTTCCATTTATATTGAATTTTTTCTGACTATAATCCCACCATCTTGCATGAAATATTTTTTCCATAAAATAACTTGTTAAATATTCTAGAATTCCACATACCACAATTGCCATAATAAACAGTACAATTGGATCTCCTGTATATTTTTTTAATAAAAAAGTAATTAATAGGGCACCTACTCCATATATTGGGCAATATGGACCTACTAAAAATCCTCTATTTATGAATCTTTTATATTGTATTAGCTTTCCTATTACTTCTATGCACCATCCCAAAAATGCATATGTTATAAAAAGTAAAAAATATACTCTTATATCTACTCCAAATATAACCATGTTCTCCTCCTTATATTTTTTTATTTGTTATAAGTGGGCTTATATATGTATTAAAATAAAGTGACGCGCAGTTTGGGAGGAAACGTATTCATACAGATTAGACAAATTAACTCCTCAAACTTAGAAATTATAATTAACATATTTATATGATTATTCCGACCAGCAAGGAACGGCATTTTAATACATATATAAGCCCACTTATAACAAAAACCAAAAAATATTAAATCTCTATTCTATCAGTAAATTTACCTTTTACTAATTCTTTCAAAAGTTTATTTTCATCTTTTTCTAATTTTTTATCCTGAGCCACTATTGAAACTGCGGTCTCTTGTGCCAATTTTAAGATATCCATATCAGTAAACAAATTTGCAATTTTAAAATCTGGTATTCCATGTTGCATCGTTCCAAAAAAGTCTCCTGAGCCTCTTAACTCTAAATCTTTTTGTGATATTATAAACCCATCATTTGTTTCACACATTACTTTCATTCTTTCTTTTGTATTTTGACCATTTCCGTTGTATTTTAATATACAATATGATTTATATTCTCCTCTTCCAACTCTTCCTCTTAATTGATGTAATTGTGCAAGTCCAAATCTTTGTGCATCTTCTATTACCATTATACTTGCATTTGGTACATCTACACCAACTTCAATAACTGTCGTTGATATTAGTATGTCTATTTCTCCATTTTTAAATCTATTCATAATATCATCTTTTTCTTTAGGTCTCATTTTTCCATGTATATATTCAACTCTATAATTTGGGAATATTTCTTTTTGACATGTTTCATATAATGCAGTTACCGCTTTTAAGTCATTGTCCTCTTCTTCACTTTCTTCTACTAAAGGACATACTATATAAGCTTGTCTGCCTTCATCAACCTGTTTTTTTATAAAGTTGTTTACTCTTTCTTCCATTCTTTTTGTAACTGCAAATGTTTCTATTGTTTTTCTGTTTGGTGGAAGTTCATCTATAATTGATATGTCCAAATCTCCATATAATATTAATGCTAATGTTCTTGGTATTGGTGTTGCTGACATTACTAAAACATCTGGATTTTGGCCTTTTTCTGCCATTTTTGTTCTTTGTTTTACTCCAAATCTGTGTTGTTCATCTGTTACGACTAACCCAAGATTTTTAAATTCAACATTTTCTTCAAGCATTGCATGTGTTCCTATTAAGATGTCAATTTCTCCATTTTTTAATCTTTCCAAAATGTCTTCTTTTTTCTTTTTGCTTATTCCTGATATTAATAATTCGCATTTTATATCAAATTTATCAAGTATTTTTTGGAAGTTTGCTAAATGCTGTGTTGCAAGTATTGCTGTTGGTGCTAAAATAGCTGCTTGATATCCTGATTTTACTGCTTTATATGCTGATATTATTGCTACAACTGTTTTCCCTGAGCCAACATCTCCTTGCAAAAGTCTATTCATTGATTTGTCTGATTCCATGTTTTCATCAATTTCTTGTAATACTCTTAATTGAGCTTTTGTCAAATTAAATGGTAGTGCATTTATTACATCTGACATATGTACTTCTGGATTAAATTGTATTCCCTTTTTGTCTGTTAAATTATTATTTTTTAATTGTAATAAAGCTAATTGAGTTGATAACAATTCTTCAAAAACTAATCTTTTTCTAGCTTTTTTGAAATCTTCAAATTCTTTTGGAAAATGTATATTCATTGTTGCTTCATTTATTTTTTCTAGTTTATATTCATCTAATATATATTGAGGTAATGTCTCTTGTAATCCACCTTGTCCTTGGACTTTTTGTAATCCATTTTCAATTATTTTTCTTAATGTATTTTGTGTTAAACTAAATGTTAATGGATAAATTGGTATTATTTTTCCAGTGTTGTTTGTATTTTCTATTTCATCAAATACTGGTGAATTCATGGTTATTTGTCCATATTGAAAATCTATTTTTCCATAAAATCTATATCTTTTTCCGTACTTGAAATTTTGATTTTAAATATGACTGATTAAACCATGTAATTGTAGCTTGTCCTGTTTCATCTCTTACCATAAGCTTTTGCATAGTTCTACCTTTACTTATTCTTGTATCCACAAACCTTGAAACAGCTATTGCTTCAATTAAAGCTACTTCTCCATTTACACATTCACATATATTCTTTGGTTTACTTCTATCTTCATATCCTCTTGGATAATATGTTATTAAATCTTTTAATGTAAATATTCCTATTTTATTTAGAAGTTTTACTCTGTTTGGTCCTACTCCTTTTATATATTTTACATCTTCATTTAAATCCATAAGCTTCTCCTATTTTTAAATTTTAAGCAATTTAAAATCAAGTCCATCACTACTAACTAATTTTAATTCTATTCCGTGAACATTACCCTCAACTGCATCTTGAATTGAGCTTGCATGTAAATGTCCATAAAAACATCTTTTTATATTATATTTTTTCATCAATTCCATATACTCTGTGTTCATATAAGTTTTAGTTACAGGAGGATAATGCATAAATACAATTATTTCTTTATCTTCTCCATATTTTGATATTCCATCTTTTATTGATAATTCTAGTCTTGCTACTTCTCTTTTTGTTAATCTAATGTCTTCTTGTTCTTCTGATAAAGTCCACCCTCTTGTTCCAACTATTATTTTATTTTCAAATTCGTAACTATTATTATATAAAAAGTCTATATTTTCAAAATTTTTTTCTTTTAAATATTTTCTCATATTTGTTACTGTAGTCCACCAGTAATCGTGATTTCCTTTTAGTAATATTTTTTTACCTGGTAAATTGTTTATAAATTTAAAATCTTTTTCTGTTTCTTCTAAATACATTGCCCACGAGAAATCTCCTGGCAATATTACTAAATCTTCTGGTTTTACTTTTGTTAGCCAGTCTTGTTTTATTTTTTCTTCGTAGTTTTGCCAGTTTTGCCCAAATATATCCATTGGTTTATTTGTGTTAAATGATAAGTGTAAATCTGCTATTGTATATATTGCCATTTTTCTCCTCCATTTCTTTTTATAGTTTACATTATTTTTAGTTAATTGTCTAGCCTAGTTTTAAAGAATTTGCAAAAAACAAACAAAAATGGTATAATTAAGGTATCAACAAACTTAAGGAGGATATTTTTATGACACTTGAAGGATTAATTGAACGGTTACCCCAGAAGTCTCTTGATGACTACACAGACAAAAACACATTTTTAGAAACACTTGACAGGTATCCAGACTTGGCCGTAGAATTACGTTATCTTCTTTCACTCCCTGCTAATAGAGAGTGGATAGAAAAAGCGCAAAATGATAATTTGACATTCGAAGTATATGATGACAGTTGGAAGATTTCCAACGCTGGTCTCATCAATAACCAGGTACAACTGACATTCATAGGAACAAGTAGAACTCCGGTGGTATGTATCGATATCCACAGAAAACCCGTCTGAATTGACGGGTTTTTCTATAATTTTAAATTCGGAATTGCATTTAAATCCAATTCACTTTTTTCTCCATTTATATAATTATAATATCCAGCTGATGCTATCATCGCGGCGTTATCTGTACATAATTTTAAATCAGGCATATAAACTTTTATTCCCTGTTCTTCTAATTTTAAAAATTCAGTTCTAATATAACTATTTGCAGAAACTCCACCTGCCAAAGTTACTGTTTTTATTCCAGTTTGTTTCAACGCTTTTTTTGCATTTTCTAGTAATACTTCTGTAACTGTTTTTTCAAAACTTGCACATAAATCAGCTTTATTTATATCAGGTGTTTTATGATGCAAATTTATAACTGCTGTTTTTATCCCACTAAAACTAAAGTCCAAATTATCAAAATGTGTTTTTGGTAATTCTATTGCATTTGGATTTCCTTCTTTTGCTAACTTATCTACCTTTGGTCCTCCTGGATATCCAAGTCCTACAACTCTTGCAACTTTATCAAAGGCTTCTCCTATGGCATCATCTCTTGTTTTTCCTAGAACTTCAAATTCAGTATAATCTTTAACATGTATCAATTGTGTATTTCCACCAGATGTCATCACACATAAAAATGGTGGTTTTAATTCTGGATATGTAATATAATTTGCTGCAATATGCCCTTGTATATGATTAACTCCTACAAGTGGCTTATTTATAGCAAAGCTTAATGCTTTTGCATAAGAAAGTCCTACTAATAGAGCACCTACCAAACCAGGTCCATATGTTGGTGTTATGCTATCAATATCTTCAAATGTAACATTAGCTTCTTCTAAAGCTTTTTTTGTTACTCTTGAAATAGCTTCTATATGATTTCTTGATGCTATTTCTGGTACAACTCCACCATATTTCTCATGTATTGGTATTTGTGTATCAATTATATTTGATAAGATTTCCCTTCCATTTTTTACTACTGCTACTGACGTTTCATCACAGCTTGATTCTATTCCTAATGTTAATATATCTTTTTTCATACTTATTCTCCTCAAAGAGGGATTTAAGGAGTGTCCCTAAATCCCTCTTTTCCTTTTTTATAATCTAAATATTAATTTTCCTAAATTTAATATTCCTGTACTTATTCCGCTAATTGCTGGTGTTATTATTGTTCCAGCAAGTCCTGTTATCCATAATAATACAAATACAATATAAAATATTTGCTCATTATTAATAAAAAATTGTTTTGCTTTATATGGCAAAAAAGGCATTATTATTTTTGAACCATCTAATGGTGGCAATGGTATTAAGTTAAATACTCCAAGTCCAATGTTTATTGAAATTGTACTTGTTATCAATAATAATATTATTCCTCCAATATTTGATGATATAAATGACAAACTTGCAAATTTATATATTGCAAAATATATTAATGTAAATACTATCGCTAATATAAAATTCATTACTGGCCCCGCTGCTGATACTATTGCTTCACCTTTTTCCATAGAAATTTTTCTTGTATAATTTCTAGGGTCTACTTCTACAGGCTTTCCCCAACCAAACCCTGCAACTAGCAACATTAGTGTTCCTATTGGGTCTAAATGGTCTAATGGATTTAAACTTAATCTTCCTTGATTTTTTGCTGTGTCATCTCCTAATTTATATGCCGCATATCCATGTGCAAATTCATGGAATGTTATTGCTATTAACACTCCTGGTGCACTTAATAATAATCCTATTAATTGACTAGGATTTGCTACATATTGTATTATTACAAATAATAACAATATTCCAGCTATAATATACATTGTTCTTCTATCAAAATTAAAACCAAACATAAAATTCTCCTTTCGCTCGCTATGCTCGCTCATCGTCATCCAAAATTTTTTTCAAAAATTTCGTCTGCCAAATCTTGGGCTGTTTCGCTCTTTGTTATTTAGTTTAAAGGTTTCATTGTTGGGAATAATAACACGTCTCTTATTGAAGCAGAATCTGTTAATAACATTATTAATCTATCAATTCCAATTCCAAGTCCACCTGTTGGAGGCATACCATATTCTAGTGCTTGAATAAAGTCTTCATCCATCATACCTGCTTCTTCATCCCCAGCATTTCTTGCCTCAACTTGTTTTTTGAATCTTTCATATTGGTCTATTGGGTCATTTAATTCTGAGAATGCATTTCCATATTCTCTTCCACCAATAAATATTTCAAATCTTTCTGTTAATCTTGGGTCTTTTGGACTTCTTTTTGCAAGTGGTGATATTTCTACTGGATAATCATATATAAATGTTGGTTGTATTAATGTTTTTTCTACATATTCATCAAAGAATAATGCTATTACATCTCCTCTTGTTTCTTTTGTTGGGTCTGGAATTTCTAATCCTCTTTCTTTTGCTAAAGCAACTGCTTCTTCATCAGTTTGAATTTCATTAAAATCTACTCCACATGCCTCTTTTATTGAATCTATCATAGTAATTCTTTTCCAACCAGGTGTTAAGTCAATATCTTGTCCTTGATATGTAATTTTTGTTGTTCCTAATACTTTCATAGCACATTTTGTAAAGATTTCTTCTGTTATATCCATCATATCATTATAATCTTGATATGCTGCATATAATTCTATCGATGTAAATTCAGGATTATGTCTTATATCCATTCCTTCATTTCTGAATATTCTTCCCATTTCATATACTTTATCATATCCACCAACTATTAATCTTTTTAAGTTTAACTCTGTTGCAATTCTTAAGTACATTGGTAAATCTAATGCATTGTGATGTGTTATAAATGGTTTTGCTGTTGCTCCACCTGATATTGTATTTAATATTGGTGTTTCAACTTCTAAATATCCTTTTTCATCTAATATACTTCTTATTTCACTAATTATTTTACTTCTTGTTTCAAATGTTTTCTTAACTTCTGGATTTATAATTAAATCAACATATCTTTGTCTATATCTTAAATCTGGGTCTTTTAATCCGTGGAATTTTTCTGGTAATGGTCTTAATGACTTTGAAAGTAAAGTTACTTCTTTTGCATGTACTGATATTTCTTCAGTTCTTGTTTTAAACACAAAACCTGTAATTCCAATTATATCTCCAATATCAAATGTTTTAAATGCTTTGTAACTTTCTTCTCCTAAATCATTTATACTTACATAACTTTGGATTTTTTCATCACTATCTTGAATTGTACAAAATGATGCTTTTCCCATTATTCTTTTTGCTATAATTCTTCCAGCAACTGTAACATCTTTTTGTTCAAATTGCTCATAATTTGCTTTAATTTCTCCTGCTGTATTTGTTCTATTAAATTTTGTTATTTCAAAAGGATCTTTTCCTTGTTCTTGTAATTCCTTTAACTTATCTCTTCTTATTTGCATTAGATGATTTATATCTAATTCTTCAATTTGTTCATTGTTTTGATTATTTTGATTTTCATTCATTTTAACACTATCTCCTTCTTTTTTTATTTTATTAGAGGTTAGTAAAGTAGATGTTAGAGGTTAGAGGTTGGAGGTTGGAAAATAAAAGTTAATTTTCTATGCTCTAACTTCTATTTCACCGACTTCCATTTCACTAACCTCTATTTCACTGACCTCTGACCTCTACTCATACCATTCTAGTTCCCAGTCAGAAATCTTAACTGTATCGCCTTCGCATACTCCTAATTCTTTTAATTTATCTTCAATACCCATATTTTTTAAACATTTTTGGAAATAATACATAGACTCATTATCTTCAATATTAATTCTGCCCATTAATCTATCAACAGCTTTACCTTTTACATAGAATATTCCATCTTCTTCATAAGCTTCCCATTCTTGGTCTTTTTCTTGAAGTGTGTAAACAACTCTATCTTCAATTTCAACCAATTCTTCTTTTGGTAAAGTTTTTAGTACTTCTGTTACATGGTCTATTAGCTGTTCAACGCCTTCTCCTGTTACTGATGATATCTTAAATAGTTTTAGATTTTCTTTTTTAGCTAACTCTTCTAATTTTTTGTAATTTGTATCATCCTGCATGCTGTCAATTTTTGTTGCAACTAATATCTGTTTTCGTTTTACCAACTTCTCGCTATATTTTGCAAGTTCTTGATTTATTGTATAATAGTCTTCTACTGGGTCTCTACCTTCTTGCCCTGAAACATCTATAAAATGTAATAATAATCTTGTTCTTTCAACATGTCTTAAAAATTGAATTCCAAGTCCTACTCCTTCGCTTGCACCTTCTATAATTCCTGGTATATCAGCTATTACAAATCCATCTCCATTTTTTGTTTTTACAACTCCTAAATTTGGATTTATTGTTGTAAAGTGATAATTTGCAATTTTAGGTCTTGCATCTGTAACTTTTGATAAAAATGTTGATTTTCCTACATTTGGAAATCCTAAAAGTCCTACATCTGCCAATAATTTAAGTTCTAATATTAATTCTTTTTCTTCTCCTTTTTCTCCATCTTCTGAAAACCTAGGAGCTTGTCTTGTTGGTGTCGCAAAGTGTGAGTTTCCTCTTCCACCTCTTCCACCTTTTAATATTAGTTCTGTTTGATTAGGTTTTGATAAATCTGCTACAACTTTTCCTGTTTCTGCATCTTTTATAACTGTACCTATTGGAACTTTTATATATAGGTCTTCTCCATATTTTCCATTACAACGGCTACCACTTCCGTTTTCTCCGGTCTTTTGCTCTAAATTTTTTATTATATCTAAAATCAATTAATGTGTTTTTGTCTTTGTCAACTTGGAAATAGATATTTCCTCCATTTCCTCCATCTCCGTCCGGTCTGGTCCACCTGCTGCTACATATTTTTCTCTTCTAAATGTTGCAGCACCATTTCCACCATTACCTGATTTTATGATTATTTTCGTATAATCTGTAAACATTATTTTCCTCCAAAATAATTTAACATCATTGAATCTTTAACTTTTTTCATAGTTTCCTTTGCAACTGCTCTTGCTTTTTCTGTTCCTTCAATTAAAATTTTATCTACTTCCTCTGGATGTGCCTCATAATAAGCTCTTTTTTCTCTTATTGGTCTTAACTCCTCAATTATATTTGTTGCTAATTGTTTCTTGCAAGCTACACATCCACGTTTTCCTGCTTTACATTCTTCGCATACTGTTTTTACATCTTCTTTAGGTGTAAATAAATTATGATAATATGCAACCATACATATATCAGGATTCCCTGGGTCATCCTTTTTTATTCTTGCAGGGTCTGTTACTGCGCTCATAACTTTTTTTGTAATCTCTTCTGGGCTGTCTGATAAGTATATTGCATTTCCTAGAGATTTGCCCATTTTTTCATTTCCATCTAGTCCTTTTATTCTTTTTGCATTTGATAATATCGCTTTTGGTTCTTTTAGAACGCCTTCACCATATATACTGTTAAATTTTCTTACTATTTCTCTACATTGCTCAATTAATGGTAATTGGTCTTCACCAACTGGCACTAACTCTCCTTCAAATGTTGTTATATCTGCAGCTTGACTTACTGGATATCCTAAAAATCCATATGTTACACTTCCTCCAAATAAATCTTTCTTTTGAGCTATTTCTGTTTTAACTGTTGGGTTTCTTTGTAATCTTGCTATTGTAACTAAGTTTGAATAAAATACTGTAAGCTCTGCTGTTTCTGGTATCATTGATTGTATATATATTGTTGTTTTGGTTGGGTCTATTCCAACTGATAAATAGTCTATTGCTACTTCTCTTACATTTTTTCTTACTTTTTCTGGATTATTAAAATTATCTGTTAATGCTTGAACATCTGCTATTAATATAAATGGTTCATATTCTGGATTTTCTTGCATTTCTAGTCTTGTCTTTAATGAACCAAAATAATGTCCTATATGTAATCTTCCTGTTGGTCTATCTCCTGTTAATATTCTCTTTTTGCTCATTTCTTGATTTCTCCCTTCCCTTCATTCCGTTCATTATTAAAAATCAGGCAAAATTATATCACATTTTTTGTTAAATATCAAATTCTATATCTTCTTTTTTATATTCTTCAGGCTTTAAACCTGTTCTTGTTTTCAAATAACTGATTAATGATAATGTTACAATACTAAAAATAATGCCTGTTAATATCAAACTATTTGCTGAATTAGTTAATGATAATATGTAAGAACCTAAAAATCCTATTATCATTCTAAAAAAGTTTCTACTTATTGCATTTATTGAATATATTTTAGGAAGTATTGTTGGATTTGTAAAATTACTTAAATATCTAGTCATTAAAACACCAAAAGCTCCTTTTGATATATTTAGTATAATGAAGAATATCATTATCAATATCATTATACTATTTGCTGATAAATTACTACATCCAATTATTCCTGATAGCCAAATCATTAATGCAGTGGTAATTGCTAGCATTGACAATGTTTTATTTTTAAACATTTTGTGAAGCTTTAATTGTTTTTTAGATCCTATGCCTGATGCTATACCCACTATCGCAGCTATAATTGCAATCCAAGTTGCTGATATTCCTACTTCTTCTAATAAACTCGTTCTGTATGTAGATGCTAAACAAAATGTTCCCCACATAATTCCTGAATATAAAATTAAACTTCTTAATCTATTTGATTTTATAATATATTTAAATGAATTTCTTAAATCTATCATATATTCCTTTACATTAAATTCACCTTTTTCTATTGAAACATCAGAACTTTTTATATCTTGGAAGCCTGTAGATAATATTGTTGCAATTGTTGCAATTATTACAGATCCAATAATAGGAATATATGGATTAATAGTATATAAAAATCCAGCAAAAACCGCTGTAATCGCCTCTATATAGTAATAATTTTTATTTCCTTTTCCTTCTATTTTAGAAAATATTTCTCCTTTTTTCTCTCCCTCTGGAATTGACATATTTAAAAGTGTAGTATCTGATATATCTTTTATTGAAAAACATAATGCACTAAAAAATTCTGCCACTATTAATATTTGTAAATCTGTCGCAAACATTATTATTAATAAATAAATTACATTAAATATATTGGCTAATATTGTGCATTTTCTAACCCCTATTTTATCTATTAGTATATTCGCTGGTATTTGTAAAATTATCATAAATAAAGCATAAAATGATGATTTTAATACTACATCTGATGCACTTATATGTTTTACTTGAGTTAAAAATAGGAAATCTATTGCATAATAAAATATTATATCCATTGATATTGCTCTATACATTGCGTATAATTTCATGTTTTGTTTTCTTTTTTGTGTTTCTACTTCATTTATCATTTGTATCCTCCTTTTTTCACATATATTTATATCATAATACTCTTTATTGTTCAAGAGTTATTCATTTGAAGTTTTAATATTTTGTAATTTATTTTTATGATTTTAATATATTTGTTTAAAGGAGTGAATTCAATATGAAAAAAATATTATTTAAAGGTGCAGGTTCTGCCATTCCAACTCCATTTGATGAAAATGGTGTTAATATTGAAGAATTAAAAAGATTTTTGAAATTTCAGATTGAAAATAAAATTGATGCTTTAATTGTATGTGGTACAACTGGTGAAAGTTCTACTATGACAAGAGATGAAAAAATTGAAGTTATAAAATGTGCTTTGGAAATTTCAAATAGAAAAGTTCCTGTAATTGCAGGCACTGGCTCAAATAATACAAAAGAAGCTATTGAGATGTCTAAAATTGCTGAAAGTTTAGGAGTAGATGGTGTTTTAGTAGTTACTCCTTATTATAATAAAACTACTCAAGCTGGCTTAATTGCTCATTATAGGCTAATTGCTGAAAATATTAATATTCCTATAATTTTATATAATGTCCCAAGTAGAACTGGTTTAAATATTAATCCAGAAACTTGTTTAGAATTATCAAAAATCCCAAATATTGTAGCTATAAAAGAAGCTAGCGGTAATTTATCTCAAGTTGCTCAAATTGCTCATTTATGTGGAGATAATTTACATATTTATTCTGGAAATGATGACCAAGTAATTCCTATTTGCTCTTTAGGTGGATTAGGTGTCATTTCTGTTTTATCAAATATTGAACCTGAATACACACATAATATGGTCTGGAGTTTTTTGAATGGAAAATTTGATATTGCCAAAAAAATGCAGTTAGATGCTATTCCATTAATAAATGCTTTATTTTCTGAAGTTAATCCTATTCCTGTTAAGGCTGCACTTAATGAAATTGGTTTTCATTTTGGTATTCCTAGATTACCTTTAATTGAAATGAGTGAAGAAAAAAGAAACTTTTTAAATTCGACAAAATCCTCATTTTTATTGACATAATTCCCTGAATTATTGTATAATATTATCATAGCAAAATTGTTTCTGTGTAGAAGGGAGGCCTGTTATGGTTAATGAAAAATTTTTTGTTAACAAAGATGGAACTTTATCAACAGAGTCTGTTCATTACTGCAATAATATTTTAGAATATGCTAAACGGTATAATTTAGAAAATACTTTTATTGCATTAGAATTAGCAGCAGACTTACACAATGGTGCATATAGAGATGGTGGTGCACCTTACATTATTCATCCACTTGAAACAACAAATTACTTAATTTTATTAAATGTCAGAACTGCAATTTTCAACATGAATGAGAGTAATTTACATGACAAGAATGTGGCTGAAGAGCAAACAAATTTGGACGTTGACATTTTGCTGTCTTCTATGTTGTTACATGATACATTAGAAGATTGCAAATCAAAATTACCGGAAGGTGCTAAAAGCTTCACATCCAAGTATCATTTGCATCCTGATATCTTAAAGTTTGTTTTAGTTCTTACAAAGGACAAAACGGCGCCTGGATATACCTTGGATGGTTATTATGAAAAGCTTGGAAGTTATTGGCAAACTTTGATTATGAAAATTGTTGATCGTGCTAGCAATTGTTCGACTATTGATGCTTTTAAGGAAGATAGGATGGAAAAATATGTGCGTGAAACTATCAAGTATTTCTATCCTATGATTTCAAAGGGTAAAAATTTATATCCAGATTTTTCAGGTATATTCACAATAACGAAGTACTTAATTGTATCTATCTGTGAAACCGTTGCATCAGTTTTGGGACTTAATGGCATTATAACTGAGAGCGCTTATGAAAAAACTTTTTTCTTTATCAAAGGTTTTGCAATTGGAAAAGATTCAATGCAAAACACTCTTAAGGCTTTGCCACTTGCAAAGGAATATTATAGTGGATTAACCAGAAAGAGTGGTGATGCGTTTATAATTCATCCTCTACGTGTAGCTTCATATTTGATTGCATTAAAGATTAATGATGACTGTATTTGTGCAGCAGCACTGTTACATGAGATAATAAAAAAATGTAATCTCGAGTACAATGGTATTGAATTATTAACTAAATATCATTTAGACCCACTTGTTTTAGATTACATTAGGTTACTATCAAACAGTGAAGAATATCCTTTGCCTTTGTATTATGAAGCACTAAGTCAACGGCCTGAGGTTCTGCTTTTAAAACTCTCTAATCGTGCCCACACATGCACAACACTATTTGATTCTTCTGATGAAGAGATTCGTGCATATGTTGATGAATGTGAAAAATACATTTATCCTCTGTGTGAATATGGAATTGTGCATTACCCTAAGTACTCTAAACACATTCAAGTTATGCGGTATCAGATTCATTCTTTATGTAACATTGTAAAAAGTTTACGTCTTTCATAACAAGTTTCGCGACATCTCTTGTTTTTCTCATTAATAAAAGGCTGATTTTTCAGCCTTTTATTTCATTTTTTCTTTTATTTTTACCAAAGTATTTAAAGCATCAATTGGCGTTTAATGAAATTGGTTTTAAATTTGTAATTCCTAGATTGCCTTTAGTTGAAATAAGTGAAGAGAAAAAAAGAAACTTGAGAACATATATCAACTTATAAATAGTTTACATTTAACATCTAACAGCTAAAAACCCATAATTTTATGTTGCTTTATTATTTTTTATATGTTATAATCTTTATGTAACCTATTATCTTATATTACACTACAATTGGAGGTAAAAGCTATGAGTCGGTTTAATGAATTTAATTACGACAAAGAAAAATGGGAACTTATTATAGAGGAGTACTTGGATGAACAATATTATGATGATGTAGGTCATAAAAAACATTTCTCTTTACGAAACTTGTCTACCAATCGAGAATATCATCTGTCCACCAGTGTATTGTATGATAATCTTGTTTCTGATAATGTATATATCGGACTTGAACAAATTTCAGATAATAAGTTTATAGAGTATTATCATCATAAATATAGAGATGAATTAAGAGAATATTATTTTGATGAGAACGGCATGATGAGCTTAGAAAGATATTATGGTAGCGGTCTTGTTTCGTTAGATGATGACAAAATATGGCTTAAAAATTGGCAAATTTACAGTATTAGTAAAGGTTGTATGATAGAAACTCTTAAAACATTCGATCGCACTGGGACAGAAATATCTTTAAAAGCAAATTCAGATGGAAAGAATTTTCTATATTGTAAAATGCCACTTTCATCAGATGTTGATGGAACTGATTATCTATTGTTTGTGTTTGATGTAGAAACATTATTACCTGCATTACCGGCCTTTAGTTCCCTAAGAGGAGATAAGTTTATCGAATTATCAGATGATTTTACTTTCGCTGATTTAATCGAAGAAGAAAAAAAATACAAAGATTATATATCTTCTTATATAGATTCAGTTGGTAAAGATTCTGTTATGAAGGCAGAACAGGTTCTTCTTTCAGATTTAGTCGATAAAGCTTAACTTGTAAAAAATGGATTAGTAGTTTAAGCACTGCCAATCCATTTTTTATTTTTATTTCATTTTTTCTTTTATTTTTACTAAAGTATTTAAAGCATCAATTGGTGTTAACTCATTCAAATTAATTTTATCAATCTCATGAGCTATTTCAGCTAATTTATAATTAAACATATCAAATTGGCCTTCTACAACCTTTTTACTCTCTTGTTTTTTACCTGTTAAAATATTTTTTCTTTCCAAACTTCTTAATATTTCATCAGCTTTTTGTGTTACAGTTTTTGGAACACCTGCTAGTCTAGCAACATGTATACCATAACTTTCATCTGTTCCACCTCTTAATATTTTTCTTAAAAAGATTATATCTTCCCCTTTTTCTTTAACTGCAATATTATAATTTTTTACGCCTTCAAGTTTTTCTTCAAGTTCTGTAAGTTCATGGTAATGTGTTGCAAATAATGTTTTAGCCCCGCATTTTTCTTTATCCGCTATAAATTCAGCAACTGCCCAAGCAATTGAAAGTCCATCATATGTTGATGTTCCTCTTCCTATTTCATCTAATATTACTAAACTATTTTGTGTAGCTTCTTTTAGAATTGTTGCAACTTCCATCATTTCTACCATAAATGTACTTTGTCCCATACTTAAATCATCTGATGCCCCAACTCTTGTAAATATTTTATCAACTACTCCTATTCTTGCCTCTTGTGCTGGAACAAAGCTGCCGACTTGTGCCATTAATGTGATTAATGCAACTTGTCTCATATATGTTGATTTACCAGCCATGTTAGGTCCTGTTATAATTGATAATCTATTTTCATCTTTGTCTAGATATGTATCGTTTTCAACGAAACTTCCTGTTCCCAACATTTTTTCTATTACTGGATGTCTTCCACCTTTAATATTTATTATTCCTGAATTATCAACTGTTGGCATACAGTAATTCATATCTTCTGCAACTGTTGCAAATGATGTAAGTACATCTAGTGTTGATACTACATTTGATGTCTTTTGAAGTCTTTTAACATTTTTAGCTATCTCTTCTCTTATTTGCACAAATGCATTGTATTCTAAATTTACAACTTTTTCTTCTGCTCCTAAAATTTGATTTTCTAGATTTTTTAAATCTTCTGTTATAAATCTCTCAGCATTTGTTAAAGTTTGTTTTCTTATAAATCTGTCTGGTACTTGGTCTAATCCTGATTTTGTAACTTCAATAAAATATCCAAATACTTTATTAAATCCAACTTTTAAATTTTTAATTCCTGTTTTTTCTCTTTCTTCTGCTTCTAATTTTATAATCCAATTTTTTCCTTCAGTTGTAGCTGTTTTTAATTTATCAATTTCTTCATCATATCCAAGCTTTATAATTCCACCATCTTTGATTGTCATTGGCGGGTCTTCAACTATTGATTTTTCAATTAATTCATAAATATCTTGTAATTCATCTAAATTTTCGTATAAATCTTTTAACATATCAGATTTAGTATTTGATAAAACTTGTTTTAATTCTGGTAATTTTGATAAAGAGTTTTTCAAAGTAATCATATCTCTTGCATTTGCATTTCCATAAGCCATTTTTCCTGCCAAACGCTCAATATCATATACTTTCTTTAAGTTTTCTACTACATCTCCTCTTAAAATAACATCATCTTTTAGCTCTTTTACTGAATTAAGTCTTCTATTAATTTCTAAAGTATCGATAAGTGGATCATTTAACCATCTTCTTAAAGCCCTTCCACCCATTGATGTTGATGTTTTATCTAACACCCATAAAAGTGTACCTTTTTTGGATTTATCTCTCATTTTTTCTGTTATTTCAAGATTTCTTCTGGCATTAATATCTAATGACATATATTTTGAAATATTATATACTGTAATTTTGTTAATATGCTCTAATGTTGTCATTTGAGTTTGTTCAATATATTCAATTAAGGCATTTATTGAGCATATTGCCAAAGTTTTATCTTCAATATTTTCTAATTCTTTTTGATTACTATCTACAAAATTAAATCTATATTTTATTTTCTCTACATCATCTGAGAAAAATTTATCATTAAATCTTGTTATATATGTATCAAATCTTTCTTTTATTTTAGACATTTCTTCAGTACAATCTGACATCATGCTATTTATTACAAGTTCTGATGGTGTGTATCTTGCAATTTCATCTAATACTAAAGGGAAGTTTTGATTATCCTTTATTTCAGCGGAATAAAATTCACCTGTTGAAATATCGCATACACTTATTCCAAAATATATTCCAGATTTAAATATTGACATTATGAAATTATTTTTTCTTTCTTCTAGCATATTGCTTTCAACTACTGTACCTGGTGTTACTATTCTAATAACACCTCTTTTTACTATACCTTTAGCTTCTTTGGGGTCTTCTAATTGTTCACATATCGCAACTTTATATCCTTTTGCAATTAATCTAGAAACATATATTTCTGCTGCATGATGTGGTATTCCACACATTGGGGCTCTTTCTTCTTGTCCACAGTCTTTTCCTGTTAATGTAAGTTCTAGTTCTCTTGACGCTGTTATTGCATCATCAAAAAACATTTCATAAAAGTCCCCTAATCTGTAAAACAAGATGCAGTCTTTATATTGTTCTTTTGTTTCAAGATATTTTTGCATCATTGGTGAAAATTCTGCCATAATTATACTTCCTTTCCTTTTAAATACCACATATGTTCAGAAACTATTTTTAACTCAGCCATATTTCCAATTAAACTCTTATCTCCTTCAAAAATAACAACTTTGTTACTATCTGTTCTACCTGTAAGCATTTCTTCATTATTTTTGCTTGTTCCTTCAACTAAAACTTTTTGAATAGTTCCAATATATTTTTGATTATTTTCTGCAATTTGACTTTCCACTAAAGCTTTTAATTTATCAAATCTTTTATGTTTTTGTTCTTCTGGAACTTGATTTTCCATTCTGTCCCCTGGTGTTCCAACTCTTCTTGAATATATAAACATATAAACTTGTTCAAATTTTACTTTTTCTACAACATCTAAAGTATCTTCAAACTCTTCATCTGTCTCACCTGGAAAACCTACTATAATGTCTGTTGATAATGTTAAATTTGGTATTCTTGCTTTCATTTTTTCTACTAAATTTAAATATTGCTCTTTTGTATATTTTCTGTTCATTTCTTTTAAGACTTTTGTATTTCCTGATTGCAAAGGTAAATGAACTAATTTACATACTTTGTCACAATCTGCTATTGCTTCTATTACATCATCTGTGAAATCTTTTGGATGTGGTGATACAAATCTAATTCTTTCTATTCCATCTATTTTGTTTATTGCTCTTAATAGTGTAGCAAATGAATTTACTCCTTCATATTCTTCAAATTCTATATTTTTCTCACGTTCTACTCTTAAATATGAATTTACATTTTGGCCTAATAAAGTTATTTCTTTATAACCTTGTTTTGCTAATTCTTTTACTTCTTCTATTATTGCTCTTGGCTGTCTACTTCTTTCTCTTCCTCTAACATATGGTACTATACAATAACTGCAGAAATTATTGCATCCATTCATTATTGTTACAGATGCTTTTATGTTGCTATCTCTTTTTATTGGTAGTCCTTCATAAACTTTTCCATCAATATCTAGTATATCTTCAAGTTTTTTCTTTTCTTCTAGAACTTTATATAAATCCTCCGGAAATTTATGTAGTGTATGTGTTCCAAATATTATATCTGTATATGGATAACTTGATTTTATTTTATCTGTGATATGTTTTTCTTGCATCATACATCCACCAATTGCTATTATAGTTCCACGTTGTTCTTTTATTTTTTTAAGTTCTCCTAATTTACCAAATAGCTTATCTTCTGCATTTTCTCTTACACAGCATGTATTAAATAATGCTAAATCAGCTTCGTTTTGATTTTCAGTTTTTGTATACCCCATTTTTTCTAGCATACCACATAATTTTTCTGAATCATTTTCATTTAGCTGGCATCCCATTGTTAATATACTATATTTTAAGTTTTTATTTTCGTTTATTTTTTTTACTTTTTCTATATATTCTTTTTGTTTTTCTATTTCTTTTGATGTTTCCAATTCTATAACCTCCAATTTGCATATATTTTATTATATTTTGTCATATTTTGCAAGATTTTTGAAAAATTTTCTATTTTATGTTGACTTTTGTTGAAATACATAAAAAAAGGCAATTCGTTTTTTTGAATTGCCTCATTTTTATTTTATAATTAGTCTTTTTTCATATAATTACTTATCTTTTTCATAAATATGAATCTATCAATAATATCTAATATACCATAAATAACTATTATAATTCCCATAGTTGTAAATAATATATTTTGATTTACCAAAATTATAATACCTGCAAGCATCATTACCATTGATAATGCTACAGCAGCTGTCCAATATGGTGACTTAACTTCTTTCCAAACCAATGTAGTTTGAAGGTCCATTATTCCTGTTGCAATAATCCATATTCCAACAATTACTCTAAATACTGATAATATAGCATCTGATGCAAATAATATTACAATTCCTAATACTACAGAAATTAATGCTACTGTTAAAAGCCAATCTTCTTTAGTATCTGCTGTATAGTATTCTACTAGTTTTAAAACTCCCATAGCGATAAACAAAATGCCTAATATTATAGAAATTGCTCCTACTGTTTCATTTGGTTTTGCTATTAATAATGCTCCAAATAGTACAAATATTATTGAAATAACTATATCTGTCCAGCTTGATCTCTTTAAGAATTTTTCAACCATGATAATCCCTCACTTTCTTTTGTATTTTTCTACATAATATCACAATAATATAAAAATGTACACAAAAAATCCAAATTTTTTACAAAAAAATAAAAATAGCACTTTTGCGCTATTTCTATTTTATGCATTTTCAGTTTCTTTTTTTGCTACTACTTGTTTTCCATCATAATATCCACAATTTGAGCAAACTCTGTGTGGCATTACAGGTTCATGACAATTTGGGCATGTAGCAAAGTTTGGTTGTTCTTTTTTCCATGTTGATCTTTTTGAATGTGTTCTTGCTTTTGACCATCTTCTTTTTGGTTGTGCCATTTCTATTCCCCCCTTGCTTAAAGATATATTGTTTTATATCTATTTGAAATTTTATCGTTTTATTGCACTATAAAATTATACAAGTATTTTTTGTTTTTGTCAACTCTTTTACATTGCGTAATCTAAAAAATTATATTTTTTTATTTAATTTTAGTCTCATTTTCTTTTATATCGTCTTGTTTTTCATAATTTATACAATACTTTTCATATAATTCTTTCACATTTTTCTTTGTCAAAACTTTATCTATTCCATCTTTACTTACTTGTATAAAAACTTCTGTTATTAATTTTTCAACTTGGTCGTTTACTAAAGTTCTATCTCTTTCATTTAGCCAATATTCTAATTCATATTCCTTTGTCCAGTCCTTGCCTTTGTATATAATACCTGCTGCCAATTTATCACATAGCATCTCAGCAACATATTTGTATGGTATAATTGGTGTTTTATCTGGTGCACTTAAATCTACCCAATAATCTGTATGATGCTTATTTCTACCCTTATGATGCAACCATGCTTTTGAATATCCTTCTGCTTTTCTACAATCTGTTATTGGTGAATGATGTCCATTAAAATATTTTACGCCTTCCCAGAACTCTGTTGGCGAATATTTAGAAAGGTCATGAACTAGTCCTCTCCAAGGCTGACCCACTTTACAGCATAATTTAAATACCACCCACTTATGCTTTGTAATCACTATAAAATGCTTTACTATATTTTTTAAGTACATTTATTTTCATCTCCCTTATTACGCTTTTAGTTTATCACATAAAAATTTTTTAAGCAACATTTTTTGATAATTGCATATAATATAAATAAAACTTTGGAGGTTATTTATGTGTGGTTTTGTTGGTTTTATAGATTTTAAAAATGATATATCTTCCAAAAAGAATATTTTACTAAATATGAATTCTACCCTTTCAAAAAGAGGTCCAGATGAAGATGGTTATTACATAGATAAAAATGTGGCACTTGCTCACAAAAGGCTTATTGTAATTGACCCTAAGCGGTGGTAAACAGCCTATGATAGAAAAATACTCTTATGGTGAATATGTTATTGTTTATAATGGTCAAATTTATAATACCAAAGAATTAAAAGAAGTGTTAGTAGAAAATGGATTTTCTTTTAATGGTCATTGTGATACAGAAATTTTATTAAAATCTTATATCCATTATGGCTCTGATGTTGTTAATCACTTGAACGGTATTTTTGCTTTTGCTATTTGGAATAGTACAAAAAAAGAGTTGTTTTTAGCACGTGACCATTTTGGTGTTAAACCATTATTTTATACTATAAAAAATGGAACTTTTATTTTTGGATCTGAAATTAAAGCATTATTTGAATATCCAGGTGTTGAAAAAGTTTTAGATAATCAAGGTATTTGTGAATTATTTGGAATTGGTCCATCACATACGCCTGGAACTACAATTTTTAAAGATATTTATGAGCTAAAGCCTGCACATTGTGCAACATTTAATAGCTATGGCTTGCATATTGAAAAATATTGGAAATTAAAATCTGAGCCTCATACTGATAGTTTTGGAACTACATGTGAAAAAGTAAAATATTTATTAAATGATGCTATTACAAGGCAACTTGTCTCTGATGTTCCTTTATGCACTTTTCTTTCAGGTGGATTAGATTCAAGTATAATTACAAAATTTGCTTCCGATTATTGCAGAGATAATGGTTTGCCACCTTTGGATACTTATTCAATTGATTATGTGGATAATGATAAAAACTTTGTTAAAAGCGATTTTCAGCCTAATTCTGATAATTATTATATAAATTTAATGAATAGAAATTTGCATACAAATCATCACCAAATAGTAATTGATACTCCTGAACTTGCAGAATATTTAGAAGATGCTATGATTGCTCGTGATATGCCTGGTATGGCAGATATTGATTCTTCTTTACTTCTATTTTGTAAAAATGTTAAAAAGGAAATGACTGTTTCACTAACTGGTGAATGTGCTGATGAGATTTTTGGAGGTTATCCTTGGTTTTTCCGTGAAGATGCCTTGAATAGTGGAACTTTTCCTTGGTCTATTGCAATTGATGAAAGACAAAAACTTTTAAATCCTGCAATTGGTCAAAAAGTTAATTTGAAAAGTTATATTGATTATAGATATAATGAAAGTTTGTCAGAAGTTGAAATATTAAATTCAGATTCTGAAGAAACTGCTGAAAAAAGGAAGATTTCTCATCTTACTTTAAATTGGTTTATGCAAACTCTTTTAGACCGTTCTGATAGAATGGCTATGTATAATGGTTTAGAGCTTCGTGTTCCATTTTGTGATTATCGTTTGGCTCAGTATGTTTGGAATATTCCTTGGGAGATTAAAGCTTTAAATGGTCGTGAAAAAGGTTTACTTAGATATATTTGTAAAGATTTCTTACCTGATGAAATTGTTGATAGAAAAAAATCTCCTTATCCTAAAACTCATAATCCTACTTATTTAGCTAAAGTTAAAGGTATGCTTTCTGATATTATGAAGGATAAAAATGCTCCTATTAATAATTTGCTTAATCGTGAGTATATTTTGGATATTTTGAATACTAATGGTTCAGCATTTACAAGACCTTGGTTTGGTCAGTTGATGACTGGGCCTCAACTTATGGCTTATTTGTGCCAGGTTAATATGTGGCTTGAGAAGTATCAGCCTAAGATTGAGATATAAAATAGTTTGAGGTGACAATTTGTCACCTCAAATTCTGTTTTCTCCATTTTTCATACTCCTTCAATATTGCATATAATTCGTCACAGACTTTTACACTCCAAGATTCAAAAAATATTTCTTCAAGTACTTTTTCAAATGTTTTTTTTATTCTATCATCCCATTTCTTCCATTCAGAATCATTGTTATAGATTTTTCGATCAGAAATGAAAAGAATATAAATTCTTTCCATTTCTTTATTTTTCTTAATTTCCTTAACTATTGGTTTAATAAACCAGAACCACATGCATAGTATAAAACATAAAAACATGAGCAACAGTTCACAGTACATTTTTCCTCCTTGCCATTTGGCCATCTAATACATAATCTATAAGTTACATCTATATTAAACTGTCTAATTATATTAGAACAGGAATTTCTAAAAAAATATATTTATATATTAACATAGTTTAATTACTATTTCAACTAATATTGCTTATTTTCTCTACATATTCCAGGTTACAAATTGTGACCTTAAAAATTCATTTTCTATTTCTAAACTTGAGGTTGCAAATTGCAACCTCAAGTTTTATGTTTGCTATTACTAATTTTGCATCCTTATTTGTTCCTCTGTTATCAATGAATATTTAATAACCTTATCTCCATCCAACTTCTCCTTATGCATATCAATTGCAGTAATTTGATGATTATCATAAGTTGTATAATAATAAATACCCTTATTAGTATTACAACAAGATG
>CAMCQH010000016.1 GCA_945877035.1 uncultured Clostridium sp.
ACTGTTCATTTACTTTTTTATGAAATTTTTGTTGCATTTCAAATGAAAATTCCGGAATAGAATAAATTATTCTATTTATTTTTTTACCTTCATTATTAATCATTCTGTTTCGAAGAACGCCTTCTCTTTTCATTCCTATTCTTTCTAATACACTGCTTAAAAGTTTTGTATCTTTTTCTTCTCTATCATAAAATTTTACAACCACTATTTCAAATGTTTTTTCTTTAAATAAAAAGTCTATTACTCTGCCAATTACTTCTTCTGGTGAGCCATCTCTTCTCCAATTTTCCAAAAAATAGAATATAACATCAGCTAATTTGTCTTTTTCAGAATATTCTGAAATCTTTATATACCCAATGATTTCTCCACTTTCCTTTGATTCAATAAACCAAAATGGTATTCCATCTTCTGATTCAATAATTGCAGCTTTTAATAATCCTTTTGTTTCAATTATATTTTTGTGTACATTATGATATTTGTATTCTGCAACTTTTTCTTTGTCTTTCCCCCATTTTTCATAGATTTCCTCTGCATCTTCCATTTTGGGAATTCTTAATAAATATCTTTGTGTTTCTAATTCTTTTTTCATTTTCATCATTCCTCCTTCAAACCGATTTATTATAACATATTTTTCCATTTTTTCATTATTTTTTTACAAAATATTGTTAATATTTTACGAAAAATGGTTACGATTCACAACTTTAAAACAAGCCGTAAAGCTTGAGAATATATAAATAAAATTATTTTTTTCTCGGCTCAATACGAGCTCTAAAAAAATCTAAAATTGCATGTTTGAGCCTCTCCGACTTTGCGCACCCTCAACCATGCAATTCAAGATTTTTTAAGATACTCTCCAATCGCATTCGTCAAAAATAATTTTATTTATATATTCTCAAGTTTTACTTCTCTACATTAATAAGCTGTAAATTGTAACAGTTCAGTCTTAATTTTATACTATGAAATTAATTTAAATACAATAAGTCTATTAACATATTATGTAAAATGCTTTATAATCAATTATAGTGAAAATTAAATTTTCATAGTTGTACAAAGTAATGCCCATTTATTGTTGGGAATTACAAAAAATTTTTAGTCAAGATTTAAAAACTTAACATTTTTAACCAATTATTATAACACAAGGAGGAAATCATTATGTTAGAAATGGAAGAAATCTTTACAGACGAGGAATTCAATGCACTCAAAAAACGAGCTGAAGAAATTTATCAAGAAAATGTAAAAACACGGACACAGAATGAAGAAGCGTATTCAAAAGTTAAAGAAATTACGGATGCAATTTTTGATACTTTTGAGAGAGCAAACTTACATGGCAAAGTTATACAGACGTTGACGATTAGCAAAGAGAACATTAATGATCCTGTCGTGGAATTAAGAACAAAAAGCAAAAGCTCAAAGGGAAATCCTAAATACTCATACCTTGCTGAAAACTTAACACAAAAAGTATGTAGTTTGATGTCAGAATACTGGGATGAAGGAGTTTGGGCGGCAGTAATGGAAGTCTTCAGGAGCTTTCCACATTATTCTGCTGGCTATTCTTCAATGCCTGATAAGAAAACCTTCACTGTAATTGTTAATGACTAATAGCAAAGTAAATGAAGAACCTTTATAGAAATATAATGGTTCTTATTTACTTTTTATTTAAAAAATATTGAATAGCTTTCAATTACTCTATCTTTTCTAGTATAAATTATATAAATAAAAATATACTAATATTAATAGATAAATTTAACATTTTACATTGACAAAATCAAGATTTAGATGTTATACTATCTATAGTAGATCGGTAGTTCAGCAACCTACGGGACTGAACTCGGAATGGATTGTACCTCGGGTAGCCTATGGTTCCGAGGTCTTTTCTTACAAAACAGGAGGTAAATATTGGAAAAAACATTCAAAACAATAGATGAACAAATAGAATTATTACAAAGTAGGAATTTACATATAGAAAATAAAGAAACAGTTAAAGAAATATTGTTAAACAATAACTATTATTATTTAATCAATGGTTATAAAGATTTATTTTTAAATAAAAATAGTAAAACAGAAATGTTTCGCAATGAAACTACTTTAGAAGAAATTTATAGTTTATATGAATTTGATAGAAAAATAAGAATTATATTTTTAGAATATATTTTATTAATAGAAAGAAAAATTGATACTTATATAGCTTATGAGTTCTCAAAAAATTATGGTCATAAAAATTATTTAATTCCAGAAAACTTCAATGTTTCAAATAAAAATAAAAAATTAATTCACAAATTTATAAATGATATTAATCTTGAAATATCCCATCAATACAAAAATGCCAATAAAATGATTATGCATTATTTAGATACATATAAATATATCCCTTTATGGGTCTTGATTAGAATTTTATCCTTTGGAAAAGTTTCAAAATTTTATAGTTTTATGAAGCAAAAAGAGCAAAATAATATAAGTAGAAAATTTAATATACAAAGTGAAACATTAAAAGTATATTTAATAAATTTAGGTAATGTACGAAATATATGTGCTCACGATGAAAAATTATATGATATTAGGTTGAAAAATAGAATAAATATTACTGATTTTCACAGAATGTTAGAACTAACAAGAAAAAATAATAAAACTACATATGCTACAAGAGACTTATTTTCAGTAATAATTATTTTAAAAATATTGTTAGAAAAAGATGTTTTCAATGAATTTTATAATAGTATTATTAAAACAATAAAGATATTAGATAATCAACTTTCTACAATAAAAATAGATAAAATTTTATATAAAATGGGATTTCCTAAAAATTATAAAGAATTATTAAAATTATAATTTTGTAACATATTTATTCATCATCTAATAATATATACAAATCAATATTGGAGGTTATATTATGGACTATGAATTAATGATGAATGGAAATGTAAAAATAGGACAAAAAGCACCAGATTTTGAAGCTACCACTAGCTGTGGCCCAAGAACTTTAAACGATTATAAAGGCAAATGGTTAGTTTTATTTTCACACCCAGGAGATTTCACACCTGTTTGTACTACTGAGATGATTGCTTTTGCCAGAGCTTATACATATTTTCAGCAAATGAATACCGAACTTTTAGGTTTAAGCATTGACAGTAATCCTTCTCATTTGGCTTGGATTTATGATATTTATTGTAGAACTGGAATTAAACTTCCATTTCCTATTATTGCTGATAGGAGCGGTCAAATTGCAAGAAAATATGGTATGATTTCAAATGATGTAAGTTCAACTGAAACAGTTAGAAATGTATTTATAATTGATGATAAAGGAATTGTAAGAGCTATTTTTGTTTATCCTTTAAATGTTGGAAGATTTATTCCTGAAATTATAAGAACAGTTAAAGCTCTACAAATGGCTGATTGTGCCAAAGGTTCTACTGCTGCAAATTGGATGCCTGGTCAACCTGTGATTGTGCCTGTTCCTAAAACTTTTTGTGAGTTAGAAGAAAGACAAAATTACGTTAATGAAAATAGAAATGGTATTAGTTGGTATTTAAGTTTTAAACAGCCACCTGAAATTTGCGACAAAAATATATCTGAAAATTGTGAAGAAAATATTTCTAAAAATTGCAATTGTGAATAGTAATCTTAATTTTACACATAATATTATTATGAAATTTTTTAATGATATTATGGAGGTATAAAATGGAAGGAAATCAAAAAATATCTTGCACTGTTGGAAGTTGTAAATATAATGATAAATCAGAAGGACTTTGTACTTTAAATGAAATTATTGTTACACCTACAGAAGGATGTAATACAAAACAACCTGATGAATCAAAATGTTCAAGTTATGAATATGAAAAATAAGAAATACTCACTGGTATAATCAAAGCCAGTGAGTATTTGATTTCTAATTTTTAGTAATGTTACCACATTTTTCACATTCCCAAAATTTGGGTCGCGGATCTACCAAAAGAGATAATCCTAATGAAAATATAGCTGTTGCTATATCATCTCCACTTGCAGCTCTTTTTCCTACATAAATGTGTTTTGTATAGCAACCACATTTATCGCAAAACTTAACTCCGTTTTTTGCCATACAATTTCCTCCTTCAATTGTGAAATGAGTATATATTATTAAAACAATACTAAATTATTAGTTACAATGTTAATTATATTATATTTTCATGGTTTTTTCAATAAATTTACATAATTTTTATTCCACCTCATCATTACAATCCTCAAATTGTGAATTATACAACTTAGCATAAAATCCATCCTTAGCTAACAATTCTTCATGAGTTCCTTGTTCTACAATATCTCCATGGTCCATAACTAAAATTAAATCTGCATTTTTAATTGTAGATAATCTATGTGCGATAATAAAACTTGTTCTACCCTTCATCAAATTATCCATAGCAGCTTGAATTTGTTGTTCTGTTCTAGTGTCTATTGAACTTGTTGCTTCATCTAAAATCAATATTTTAGGGTCTGCCAAAATAACTCTTGCAATTGTAAGTAATTGTTTTTGTCCTGCAGAAATATTGCTTGACTCTTCATTTATCATAGCATCATAACCTTTTGATAATGTTTTTATATAATGATGCACATGTGCTGCTTTTGCTGCTTCGATTACTTCTGAATCTGTTGCTTCTGGATTACTATATTTAATATTATCTTTTATTGTTCCTCCATATAGCCAAGTATCTTGAAGAACCATTCCAAACATTTTTCTAAGTTCACCACGTTTGAAGTCTTTTATATTGTGACCATCTATTAAAATTTCTCCACTATTTACATCGTAAAATCTCATAAGTAGTTTTACCATTGTTGTTTTACCAGCACCCGTTGGTCCAACAATTGCAATTTTTTGTCCATCTTTTATGTTTGCATTAAAATCATTAATTATTATTTTTTCAGGGTCATATCCAAAATGTACATGGTTAAATTTAATGTTTCCACTTAGTCCTTCTGTTGATACAGGATTTGTTACATCTTCTACTTCTTCATTTTCTTCTAAAAATTCAAAAATTCTCTCTGCTGCTGCTATCATTGCTTGTATTGTACTTGATATTTGTGCTACTTGCCCAATTGGCTGTGTAAATTGTTTATTATATTGTATAAAACTTTGAATATTACCAACTGTAATTCTTCCTTTTACTGCAAAATATCCTCCTAAAATTGCAACTAAAACATAACCAACATTTCCAACAAAGTTCATTAATGGATGCATTAATCCTGATAAAAATTGTGAGCGCCATCCTGATTTATATAATTCTTCATTTTCTTTTTCAAATTCTTTTGTAACTTCTTCTTCTCTACCAAATACTTTTACTATATTGTGTCCACCATAAACTTCTTCAACTTGACCATTTACATGTCCTAAATATTCTTGTTGTTTTACAAAGTATTTTTGTGATTTTCCTATTACTTTTTTAAGTATTCCTGCTGATATTGGTAATATCAATAAGCTTACAATTGTCATTTCCCAGCTTATTGAGAACATCATTATAAGTATTCCTATTATTGTACATACTGATGTTATTATTTGTGTTATACTTTGGTTTAATCCTGTACTTAATGTATCAACATCATTTGTTATTATTGATAGAACCTCTCCATTCGTTCTTTTATCAAAGTATTTCATTGGTAGTTTATTTATTTTATGTGTTAAATCATTTCTAATTTTGTATGTTATTTTTTGTGCAACTCCTGCCATAATATAACTTTGTATTAAATTAAATAAGGCACTTACTCCATATAATCCTAAAGCAAATAAGATGATTTTCCCTATTTTTTCGAAATCTATTCCACCTGTTCCGTTTATTTTATTCATTAGTCCTGTATAGATTTCTGTTGTAGCATTTCCTAATATTTTAGGTCCAACTATGCTAAAAATTGTACTTCCAATTGCAAATATAATTACAATAATTACTGCTATTTTATATTTTGAAAGTAAACCTGCTAATTTTTTTGTTGTTCCTTTTATATCTTTTGCCTTTTCAACAGGTCCACGCCCTCCATGTGGTGGTCCTCCCATTGGTCCAGGTCCTTTCATTTTTGGAGGTGTTTTAGTTGTTTCATTATTACTCATGTTTATTACCTCCTTCTATGTTTAATTCTTCTTCTGAAAGTTGTGATAACGCTATTTGTTTGTAGGTTTCATTATTTTTGATTAATTCCTCATGTGTTCCTTTTCCTACAACTTTTCCATCTTCTAATACTATAATTTGGTCTGCATTTAATATTGTATTAATTCTTTGCGCTACAATTATAACTGTTTTATCCTTTGTTATTTTAGAAAGTTCTGCTCTTAAAATACTATCTGTTTTAAAGTCTAATGCTGAGAAGCTATCATCAAACACTAATATTTCAGGGTCTATTGCAATTGCTCTTGCAATTGATAATCTTTGTTTTTGTCCTCCTGATACATTGCTTCCACCTTGTGCTATTGGTTCTTTATATTTTAATGGTTTTGATTCAATAAATTCTTCAGCTTGTGCAATTTGCGCAGATTTTACCATCTGTTCATCTGACATATCAGGATTTCCATATTTAATATTTGATTCTATTGTTCCTGAGAATAATAGACCTTTTTGTGGCACAAATCCTATAATTTTTCTCAAGTCTTTGTTAGAGATATCTTTAATATCAACACCATCAATTAGTAAATTTCCTGATGTTATATCGTAAAATCTTGGTATTAAATTTACAATTGTAGATTTACCACTTCCTGTACTTCCTATAATTGCTGTTGTTTCACCTGGCTTTGCTGTAAATGTTATATCGCTTAAAACTTCCTCATCACTATCTGGATATTTAAATCCTACATTTTTAAATTCTACTAAACCTTTTTTAGCAGGATTTAATTGTTTTGGATTTTTACTTTCTTTTATAAATTCATCTGTTTCTAACACTTCATTTATACGGTTTGCTGATACTGATGCTCTTGGAAGTATAATTGAAAGCATTGATATCATTAAGAAACTCATTACAATTTGCATTGTATATTGAATAAATGCCATCATATTTCCAACTTGCATTGTTCCACTATCAACACCATGTGCTCCAACCCATACAATTAATAATGAGATACTATTCATTATAAGCATTAATATAGGCATCATAAAACTCATTGCTCTATTTACAAATAAATCAGTTTTTGTTAAATCAATATTAGCGACATCAAATCTTTTTTCTTCTCTTTTTTCTGTGTTAAATGCTCTAATTACTGGTAATCCTGTTAAGATTTCTCTTGCTACCAAGTTTACTTTATCTACTAAATCTTGTAATTTTTTAAATCTTGGCATTGCAATTATAAATAATGTTATAACCACAAATAATATTGCTAAAATAGCAACTCCTATAATCCATGCCATTGAATTATCACTTTGTCTTAATACTCTTAAAAATCCCCCAATACCTATTATTGGTGCATATACAACTACTCTAAATAACATTCCAATTAAGCCTTGAATTTGTTGGATATCATTTGTTGAACGTGTTATTAATGATGCTGTACTATATTCAGAAAATTCTTTGTTTGAAAAGCTTAATACTTTTTTAAATACTTTTTCCCTTAATGTTTTTGCAAGTTTTGCTCCAACCCTTGCAGATAATAGCATAATTGATATTGCTGAAGCCATTATAATTAAAGATATTCCAAGCATTTTCAATCCAGATATAATTATGTATTTATTTTGCAAGCTATCTGTATCTACTCCCATAGCTTTATATTCTTCTTTAACCTCTTGAATAGCTACTTGTTCTAATATGCTATCTTGCATTTCATCTAATTGCTCATCTATTTTTGAAAGCATGCTGTTGGCTTGTTCTTGTGGCATTTGCATTTTTTCATCATTTAAATAACTTACTATCATTAAAGGTTTTGCCATCACACTATTTAAATTTTCTTTTTCTTCATTAGATAATTTTTTTAATTTGTATAATGTTTCATTTTCTAATGCAGGATATTCTTTTACTAATTTTTCATATTCTTTTTCATCTAAATTTTGCTTAGAAATTTCTTCATATGATGCTAATATTGTTTCATCATCTTCTGTAAAAATTAATAAATTATCCATTGTGTTTTTTCTAATCATTTCTGGTGCTACTTCTTCTATACCACCATTTTGGATACCGACATTTACTATTTTTGATGTATAGTCTGGTAGTGTTAAATCACATGCTGCTTGAACTATTAATAGTAGTATAATAATTATTACTGACAACCATGATTCTTTTAGATTTTTAAGTACTTTTAACATATTCTGCTCCTTTCGCTTCACTTCGTTTCGCTCATAATATTTAAAAAACGACACATTGCCATTATTTTATTGACTCTGTGTCATTTATATATGTAATTATTGTGAATTTTTTGTGAATTATAGAATTGTATTTACTTCTTTTAAATTAGAAATCTCATAATATTCTATATCTTTTGTTGTTTCTGTTTTATTATTAGGATTATACCAAATTGCTTGAAGTCCTGCATTTAATGCTCCTTTTATGTCTCTTTCAAAATTATCTCCAATCATAATACATTCTTCTGGCTTATTATCTCCTATTGCTTGCATAAAAGCTTCTTTAAATGGTTTCCTTTTTGTATCTTCTGCATAATATACTTTTTGAAAATATTTTAAAATATCTAATTTTTCTAGTCTTTCCGTTTGTTGGTCTCCATACCAATCTGTTAGAATAACTAATTCATATTTTGTTTTAAGATATTCTAATAATTTAATTATATTCTCATCAATTTTTTCTGGTACACAATTAGCCCATTTTTTAGTAACTTTATAAATAAATTCTTCAGGATAATTCTTTTTTGTGTAATTATTTATAAAGTTCATCATTAATTTTCTATCAAATGTATAATATTCATTTTCATATTCACCTAATGCTTTTTTTATTTCTATATAATCTTGTTCTATATGTTCAACATTTAATTCTTCTAATACATTTTTTATTTCGTTATAATACTCTTCTTTCCATGGAATTAAAGTATTATCTATATCAAATATAACTCTTTTTATCATGTTTCTATCCTTACTTTATTTATATTACATTTTTCTAAATACACCACAAACTTTTCCTAAAATTTCACAATTTGGAACAATTATTGGGTCCATTGTGCTATTTTCTGGTTGTAATCTAATATGGTCTTTTTCTTTATAAAATGTTTTTACTGTTGCTTCATCTTCAATTAATGCTACAACAATTTCTCCATTGCTAGCATCTTTTTGTCTTCTAACTAAAATATAATCTCCATCTAAAATTCCTGCTTCTATCATGCTCTCTCCTCTAACAGTAAGCATAAAGCAGTCTGAATTTCCAACAAAGTCTATTGGAATTGGAAATGTATCTGTTATATTTTCTACTGCAAGTATTGGAGCTCCTGCTGTTATTCTTCCTACAACTGGAACTTCTACTAGTTCTTTTTGTGTATAAAAATCTTTTGATGATGTCTTTTTTTCTTCACCATCTGTTCCTTTTAATAATCTTAGTGTTCTTCCTTTTTTGTCTTGTTTTTTAATATATCCTTTATCTTCTAGTCTTGCTAAATATCCGTGTACTGTTGCTGTTGAGCTTAATCCTACTGCTTTTCCTATTTCTCTTACTGATGGTGGGTATCCTACATTCATTATTTGTTTTTCAATATATCTTAATATTGATTTTTCTCTACTATTTAATTCAGGTCTTTTTCTTGGCATATTTATCACTCCATTTCAATTTTTGTTTATAATATCATACAAACAAAAAAATGTCAAACATTTTTTCTCTTTTTTTGAATTTTATTTTTCATAGCAAAAATTAATATATTTTATGAAATTAAATTTCTACTGCATTACTATTGCATTAATTGATAAAAAATAAGAGAGAATTAATTTTTCTCTCTTATTACTTTGGTGCGGATGAAGGGACTCGAACCCCCACGCCGTTGGCACTGGTTCCTAAGAACTGTGCTAGATATGTTGGTTATTAATAGTTATTGTTTTTTAGCATTATATAAAATCAGTGAAATTATTATGGTTCTATGTATTATTAGAATTAACATTTACTCTATTTGGGCTTTTAAGATTTTTTGTGTTTTTATAAAAAATCTTAAAGTGTTAGAAAATTGTTTAAAAATTGTTAGAAAATATTAAATATGAAAGTATAACATTTATTACCTATAGTTAATAAAAAATATATATTAAAATTTTTAAGATATTGTAAATTTGCTTTATAATATCTTTTAATTTTTGTATATTTTTATAAAAATCGCATAAAATAACATTAAATTTGAGATTTTTTCTCATTTTTTATTGACTTTTTTAACAAAAATTCATATAATACTAATATAGGAGATGAGAATAATGTTAATAAAATTTAATTTTAAAAACTTTAAATCTTTTAAAAATGAAAACTGTTTAGATATGGAAGCAGCTTCTATTAAAGAACACGAATATAACACAATTGATATTAAAGATAAAAAATACTTAAAAGTTGCAGCCATTTATGGTGCAAATGCAAGCGGAAAAACAAATGTATTAGAAGCATTTGAATTTATGAAAGAAAAATTGATGATTAATGATGACACAAATATGAATTCAAATGAAGTAGATAATTATTATAACTTTTCTTTTGATGAAAAATCAAAAAATGAACCTATTGCATTGGAAGTAACATTTTTGGCTAAAAATAAAAAAATATATCAGTATGGTTTTGAAATTAAAAATAAAAATATAGTTTCAGAATGGTTGTATGTAAAAAAAATAAATAAAGTAACTCCTATCTTTGATAGAGATGAAAATAAAGTTAAGTTTAATAAATCATACAAAGCAAAGATAAATAAATTTGATGTTGATTCTAGTTCTTTATTTTTAAGCTTATACCGAAAAATAGAAAAAGACAATGAAGATTTTAAAAGTGTATATGATTGGTTTTTAAATAGCTATTATTTAGATTTAGGAAACCCTAAATTTGAAAATAAAATAAATCGCTTAATATCTTCAAAAATTGTTGATGATAAAGAATATAGAAAAAGATTAGTTGAATTTATAAAAGTGTTTGATTTAGGTATTGATGATATTGATGTAAAAATTAAAGATGTTAGAACTCTAGACAATAATACACATTCACAAGTCGAATTAAAGGCAGTTCATAAAAATGAAAATGGCGAAAAAATATTATTACCTTTCTATTTAGAATCCAAAGGAACTTTAAAAATGTTTTACCTATATAATTTTATAATGGATGCTTTAGAAGATGGAAGTTGTCTATTTATTGATGAATTAGATGCCAAGTTACACCCTCTTTTAACAAGATATATTATTAACTTATTTCATGATAAAGAAAAAAATACTGGTAATGGTCAGTTAATCTATTCTACTCATGATATAACGAATTTAAATAAAGAAACTTTTAGAAGAGACGAAATTTGGTTTACTGAAAAAGATATATATGGTATTTCTGAATTATTTTCTTTATCAGATTATAAAATTGATAATACTAAAGTTAGAAATGACGCTACTTACAATAAGGACTATTTAACTGGAAGATATGGTGCTATTCCAGTATTTGAAGAATTTAATATAAATACTCATGAGGAATAATAATAAAGGCAGAAATAAGGTAGCTACCAAAAAATTAGCACCTCCAAACTACCTTATAATCTGCGAAGGCAAAGAAACAGAGCCAAACTATTTTAATAAGTTAAAGCAAAAGATAAATGAAAAATTTGGAGATAGAATTAGTGTAGTACCTGCTATCAAAATAAAAGGTACTGGATTAAATACAGAAAGTTTAGTGAAATATACTAAACAATACATAAACAAATCTCCTAAAGTATATGGACAAGTTTGGGTTGTTTTTGACAAAGATGATTATACAGATGAACAATTCAATAATGCAATTAAATTAAATGAGTATAACTCAGGTTGGTCTAATCCTAATTTTGAAGTATGGCTATTATCACACTTCAAAAAAGTTAGCAATCCCCTATCTAAAAACGATTCGTTAAAAGAACTAAAGAAAGAATTTCAAAATGCTAATTTAGGTAATTATTCAAAAAATGATAAAGAAATTTTTGATAAAGTAACAAATGATAATAGATTGGAAACTGCAATTCAAAATTGTAAAGAAATGTATGAGCAATTTAAAACTACTTCTAGTGAAGCAATCAAAAATCCTTGTACTACAGTTTTTATGTTGGTGGAAAATTTGAGTGAATATTTAAAATGAAAGGATAGTTTTTATGAGTTATAAATTAAGAAAATTTTTATATTTAGATAAAGAATTTATAAATGATAGTTTAGGTGCAATTCTAGGAGAAGAATATGAAACAACTATCGTAGAAAAGATATCTAGTAAACTAGGTGCTGGTGTTAGTGCTGGTATTGAGGTGGTAAATGGTACTGGTGAAATAGGTAGAGAAAAAAATATAGAAACTACTAAGAAAGTAATCGTTACAGATGCTATGAAGTTTCAACAACTATATGAAGAAATAAAGAATTATCAAGATGGTAAAATATATTATGATTATATAACTCCTGATATATGGGAGAGTTTTGAAAAAGATGAAATAATTGAAATAGTTATAAACTTAGAATTACCCAAATTAATAAGTTTTGCTAACACTGTTAATACTTTAAAAAATATGACCAATATAGTAGAAAAAATAACAGGACAAACTTATATTAAAGAAAAAGATTTAAAAAAAGTTGATAGTTTTGTAGATCTTGCTGAAAGTGAGAAAGCTGAAAAAATCCCTTGCCTAATGAAATTTAATAATGATAAAAAGTATTCAATTGTTAGTTACATAGAAAAAGATAATCTAAATGTAGACATTAGTAAATTACAAGGGGAAGTTACTGTTTTATGCAAAATTAACAGAAGACTTGCAGACAACGAAAAATTATCTTTGTCAAATTTAGAGAATACATTAAAAAGCATACCTCAAAATAGAGAGCAGCGAAGAAAAAATAAGATAACAATGCCTAAAGAAATTTCAGATATTGTAAAAAGTCCTGCTATTATAGTTGTTCCTATAGCAATTTATTTATAATTATTTTATATGTATTACATATTTTAAGCATACTAATTTTTATGTTAGTATGTTTATTTTTTTACGAAAGAAGGTGAAATTATGCAAGAAAACAATTTAAAAGGTCTATGGATACCTTATGAAATCCTAACAAATGAGCATTTAAGCGACAAAGAAAAATATATCTATTCCCTAATCTTATTTTTTAGTAAAAATGATGGCTATTGTACCATCACAAATAAATATATAGCAACTATTGTAAATTTATCTGATACAAGAGTATCAAAATTAATAAGTAGTTTATCTAAAAAGAAATATGTTCAAGTAATAACAAACTTTCAAGATACAACTAGGCAAATCGTTAATAGAAAAATAATACCACTTGTCAAATATGACAACCCTACCTATTCAAAATCGGCTACTCATATAGGCAACAACAATAATAATTCTAGTTCAAAAGATACTACTTCCCTAGTCGAAAACAACAAGTATATAAATAATAATAAATATAATAACTATAAAAATAGATTTAATGACAATAGAAGAATATATTCTGCTGAAGATTTTGAAAAACTATATGCCAATGATTTTTAAAGACTATAAAGGTCTTTTTTTATTAGAAACAAATTTTATTTTAGCTTGAAAGGAGCTGATTTTTATGCAAATTCCAAATGAATTATATAATTTATTACAAAGTCTATGCGAATCTTTAAATGACATGTTGAAATATCCCTATATTAGTCCTACTGACAAGAAGCTAGAAAGATTTTTATATGTATTAGAAAAATGGAGATTTGAAATTTATGAACAAGTTAAATTTTTAAATGATACATATCCAGTAAATGAAATTCATTTTATAAACAACGAATATAAAGCAAGTCTAAAAGATAATGTTTTGTCTTTATATATACCAGAAAAATTACCTAATCTAAAAAATAGGTCATCTTATACACACAAGCAAATAATTTTAAATATTGCAGAAATAACGAAACCTTATGAAAGATTATTTTATGATAAATTTGTAATTGTGGTTGTAAAAATATTCGAAAGAAGAAAAGTATGGGATGTTGATAATAGAACTGTTAAACCAATTCAAGATGGGCTTATTCATGGTGGAGTAATTAGAGACGATAATTTATTTAATTGTTGTTATATGGTACAAGGATTTTATTCCGATACTCCCCATATTGAAGTTTCTGTTTTAGAAGCTGATAAAATTATAAGCTTTATTAACAATAATTTACCAAATATTAACAAATGACCATAGCAAAATTTCAGAAAATTTTTTTAATATTTTTTTGCTATGGTCATTCATAACTAAAATATTGATATTTCAATACTTACAACATTATTTATTCTAAATTTATTTGTCTAGAGTAGAGGTATCATATACGAAAGTATATGGGACCTCTACGAAGATACAGTTTATTGAAAAGTAAGAGTGGATTGTTTAGAAATTTAATTTTGGAAAGATTGGAGGTGTGATGAAAATGGAAAAAGGATTAGTTTTACAAGAAAGAGATGTAGAGTTATTAGAATTTTTAGCAGAGTATAAGACAATAACTTTAGATAACACAGGATATATTTATGGTACAAAGACCTATCAAGAAAAAAGGATATGCCATTTAGTAAAAGAAAAATATTTAACTAGACTAAAACATAGAGAAATTTTATTAGGTAAGAAAGGAAAAGAATTTTTAGTTGAAATTGGTACTAATATTAAAGTACATTGCAGAAATCCAAATAATATAGAAAGATTAAAAGTAATTAGTGATATTGCGGCATTTACCAATTTTAGTAATACCATGAACTTTATACCTAGTTGGCATTTAAAAGATAGAAAATCTCCTACACAAGATTCCAGAAGATATTTAGGTCTTTTAACCTTTGACAAAAATTTCTATACTATTTATTCTGTATATGGAGAGAAAGATGATAAATACATCACTTCTCTTTATTATGACTTAAAGAAAGAACGAGAAATTTATAATTCTATTATTTTTACAAATGATAGAGAAAAAATATTATACCATAAAAAACGGTTTTGGTTTTAGTGATAAACACTTGTACCTAATCGAATATAATGACTTTAATAAAAAAATCATTCGAAATTATGATAAAATTAGGACCTGTATGGTTAATGATTTATCAAAAAGACATCATATTGAATATACTGATTTTAGACATATGGACTTTTTAGTGGATAACGAACTTTACTTAAAAATGATGTTATTTTTAGACATTAATCAAATTGGCTATTTATCTAATTTTATTGATGTTAATTCTCGTTATCAAGATAAAATGTATTTTATTTGTTTTCCAGAAGATGAAAAATATTTAACAGATTTAATTAAAAATTGTCATACTATTATTATTGATAAATCTACTATTGAAGAATATCTAGAAAAAGATTATATTGAGCTTAATGGTGTAAAAATGTATTGTCCAACTGAATAAATTTTTGGATTTCTGATTTTATCAATGTCTATTCTTCAATCATTTAACTTATTAAATTTGTAATAGAAAAGGAATTATCAAATAATAATTCCTTTTCATAAAAAGCTTCTTTGAGTTTAAGCAATACTCTTAATGTTCTTTTTGCCTCTGCCATAAAAAACTTGACTTATTTTTATGATTCTCTAAATGCTGCTAATATGCTACTCAACATTGAATAATAATCAGATTCATCATCATTTGTTTGACCACATCTGCTAATTATTTGCACATCAAACATTCCTCTTAAAAATGCAATTTTTTCTTTTATGCTTACATTTCCAAGAAATTTGACAATTTCTAAATCTGCTTCTTCAGTATTTCTTGATAACATAATAAGTGCTTGAACTCTTTTTCTTTCCATTTGTTTTACCTCCTTAACTAATTAGTTTGTGAGTTGCTTTTGTAGGGTAAAATACATTTTTCAAATCTTAACTTATCAATACTGATTTCTTGTTTATTTTTAAATTTTAAAATGTTATACACATCATTATATATAACAGCAGATATTGATAATAAACATAGTACAAAAATCATAAAAAAAGAAAATATTGAAAATAACATGCTATCCTCCTAGAAAAATATTTATGAGTTATTTTTTAATTACTATAATATATATTGTCTTTTAAATTATCACGTCCTACATTAAAATCAGAATTATTTTGTCTAGTCTTTTCTCTAATAGCCCTATCTAGTTCTTCCATTTTAGCAGATGATACTTTGATTTTTGCTTTAGGTTCTGTATGTGTTGTTGCTGACATATAGTTTAGTTTTACCTTTTTTAAAGCCATAAAATTCCTCCCTTAAAATATTTATTTTGATGTCTATAAGTTTCTCTATGTAAACTCCAAAAGGAGATTATAAAAATTGAATTATGTGAATTATATCACAATTACACTTAAAAGTAAATAAAAGGGAGTCTATCATAATTGATAATCTCCCTAATCTTGCATTTAACGATTATTAGAATTAATTAGCTTTCTAAAAAATATTGTAATCATTCCAGCTCGTTTATAACCCTGACATATGGTTTCAATTCCATCTGTGCATCCATAATGAACACAAGTGAAACATGTTTCATTAGGAATATTTCTAACTAAATTTCCTTTTGTACATTGTTTTTTTTCAGGTTTTACATCTAAATCTTTGTAATCTTCAAATGCCATAGCTTTCCTCCTAACAAATTATTGTTTACGAGTTACATTAAAAATCTTGTTGAGTATTAATCTCTTTCACATAATCAAGAATATTGGAGAATGTCTCATCATCAAAATACAATGACTTATCCCATTCATACCAAATATCGAATGCAGATTTAGCTCCATCTTTTACCATTTGCTGAACTCTCTGACTTTTGAAAACAACATTATTCTCCTGCTCATCTAAAGAATGTTGACATCCCATATCCTGATAAACTTTTGCTTGAATATCTGCTTCCAGTTTATCACAATGATGTGCAAAGACAGCTTCTTTTGTTTTCTTGTCATCAAATTCTAATAGTAATGAATAAAACTCATCTTTCTTGATTAGGTCTCCAAGAACTTCTTTAATAGCTTCATGCTCTTTTTCCATCTTTTCTTCAGGAGTAATATTATCAAATGGAGTAATATCTCCTATGACAACCTCTCCTAATTCATGGATAACAAGCATTTTCACAACTTTATTAATGTCTAAATTTGTTTCAAATTCAGAATCAATGCTTAATGCTAATATGCATGTACCATAAACATGTTCTGCTATACTTTCAAGCCGTTCTTTACTCACATTCCAATGAGTTTCATCCCAGCCGCTTCTTATTTTATATTTAAGTTGTGTAGCTAAAAGATAGAATCTCATTGCATCATCTAGCCTTTCTTCTTGGCTTTTCTTTGTTTTTTGGTATGCCTTTTTGAGTATTATGTAGTTTTTAAATGCTGCTACCATTATTCCAATACAAATAACAATACCAATAACTGCTCCTCCGATAATCAAAAGATTTTCAATCATAGATTTTCCTCCTTAAAATATTCATTTTATAATAACTGACTCTATATCAACCTGTAAAACAGGATTAAAAAAATTTGATTAGCAAATCGCTAAAATTATGTAAATAGTATATCATGATTTCACGTAAAAGTAAAGGAAAATCCAGTTATTTTCAATAGTACATTTGTATTTTACATAATTTTGTGTTATACTATAATTAGATTTTTGTAGTTTTAACCTTTTTTTAACTCAAAGTAAAAATGAATATTTTTAGGAGGTTTCTATATGAACGATAAGACTTTTGAAAACTATCAAAAACGGATGTTAGATGCTATGCAAAATCCAAACGAACAGAGTAATGATCCATTCACAAAATTATCTAATATTTTAGAAAATTTGAAATTGTTTGTGAATAACGGTACATACTCTCAGGCTGGATTTAACCAAGAAGTCGAAAAACAGTTTAAATCTGTTGATTCTTCTGATGAAACAGCAAGGCACTTCAAAAAGACTTTAAAAGATTTCTGTTCTACCAAGAATGAAGCACTTAAAACAATATCAGAATTGCACAGTATGGTAAAACCTATCTCTACACAAGTTGGCTCATGGTCAGCTGTTGCAAGTATTGCTAATGAGTGTATGGCAGAAATTGAAAAGAGCATTTTTCATTCAAAGTAAAAAATAAAAACTCTAATCAATCATTTGCTAGGTTAGAGTTTTTCATTGTTTTTACTTCAAAATCCTCACAGCATATAATGGATTTACTTCTGATACTGCAATTATAAATTGAACTATATTGGACGAATCTTCATTATCAGAAACTGAAAAAGTAATCATCTGTGTGAATTCTTTTTCTTTCTTATCTAAAAATAATTCTCTGTTTCCAAAATATTTCTCTGTTATTGCAAACATCACTTCTACCATTCCATTATGAACATTTTCTCCATCTCTCCGTAAAATACAAATTTTCATCTTAATACCTCCATTTTAATTAAAACATTTTGGTTATTTGTTACTACTATTATGTGATATTACACATCTATATATATTATAACAAGTTTTATATGCTATTTCATTTGTAATTTCTTCCAAATTATACTTTGTTTAATTTCAAATTTTCTGATTTAGTATCAGTAAATTCTAACATTTCTAATCCTTTAATGACATACTCATTTTTCATAAAATATTTCCATATAGTTTCATTTAAATAATTTTCTATCATTAACATTCCTATTCCTTTATCAATTCCTATATATTCTTTTGCAAACCAACTTTTTTCTCCCTCTAAATTAAAACCATCTTTAAAACCGTATTTTCCCCATAATTTTCTAAATGTATTATAATAATATTCAATAGCTTTTATGCTTTCTTTTGGTGTAAATACTATTGAGCCAATTGCACCACATGGAGATATTGTTCCATCGTTTTCTATTTCTAAATTAGTATCACAAGGTTCAGCTCCTGGTCCTATATATCCTTTTGGAGAAAGACAAGAAGTTAATCCCCAAGAGTTTTCTCCATAAGTTTTAAATTTGCTCTTATTATCTATACAATATTCTCTATTTGCTTTTGTTGCTTTTACTGAATTTTCAAACCAATTAACTCCATTAATATCTGTTAAATTTCTAAAATCAGTCCATGCATGTGAATATTGATATGTAAATAATCTTCCACAATATGTGTATATTATATCCTTTATATCTTTATAATCTTTCTTTTTTCTATTAAATTCATAATACATACTTTTATCTATTGGATATGTTGGTGAACTAACTCCTAATATATACATTATTAATTGTTCAGCATATCCATTCCATTGTCCCCAAAATCCTTTTTCAGGTTTATATCCCATATAGAATAAATTATTTTCTTTATTTCTATACCATTCCCAATTTATTCTTTTATATAAGATATTTGCTTTATTTTTTACTTCTTTTCCAAAATATTCACCTGCAGTTATTGCACCACATATAAAAATTGCTGTATCTATTATTGATACTTCACAATTCCATTCTCTTTTTCCTGTTTGCATATTTACAAAATGATAATAAAATCCATTTTTCCCTTCTACGTTATTTATAAAGGTTTCTAGTGTTCTGTTTACTCTATCATAAGCCTTTTTATATTTTATCCAATTATGTTCTACTCCGATAACTAATGCAGCCAAACCATATCCTACTGAAGCTATACTTGAAATATTATTAGCTAAAATTGTTTTATCTTTTATTAGTCCAAAGCCTTTGCTTTTTTTATCAGTATTTGCTTCTTTAATAAAAAAATTGTAACTTTTTCTTAATTCTTTATATAATAACTCTTTTCCATATTTTTTTATTATTCTCATAAATTAGTGCACCTCTTAAATAGATTATACATTATTGAAAAGTATATATTCAACAGGTATTTTTTTACAAATTTAGCTAAAAATAGATAGTATTTAATTGCCTTATAATTTATTACTACATTACTAAATTAGAAAAGTGAGGATATCAAAATCTTGATAACCCCACTTCAGTTTTTAATTACGAATTTGTTACTTTCTATTTCTTCTCTCAATTACTTTTTTTGATTTTAGACTTTTTCTATAACGCCTAGTTGCATTAATACAATAACTATGATTCCAATAATAGTACCAATAAAAATCCTTTATAGCAAAAAGTATTGATTTTAAAAAAGTTTGTTCTTGATTATTAATAACAAATAACTTCTTGAACTTGCTACATCTAAATTTGAATATATATATTTTATCTTTTAAAGTTTGTTTATTTGGTTTTCTCCAGTCAATTATAATAATATCTGGTTCATTCAAAACAATATTATTATGCTGATTTAGTATATAGCCTTTCCTCAAATAATAATTAAGAATTTCTTCAAGTTCTTCATTTGTTACCTCTTTCAAATCAAGATTAATTCCATCTAGTCCATAAGATAATTTTGAAGAATTGTATTGGAAAAATCCACTTGACTCCATGGAATATAATTCAAAATTGATGCAACTAATCCAGAATGATACAATATCTTTTTTTCTTTTATCATTAAAATTTTCATCTGATAGTCGTTTCAATTCTATGTTATATTCAATAAATTCTTCTATTTGATTCCGTAATTCTTTCTTCATTTATTTTCCTCCTTAAAATATTTATTTTATAATAACTGTCTCTATATCAACCTGCAAAACAGGATTAAAAAAATTGATTAACAAATTGTTAAAATTATGTAAATAGTATATCATTATTTTTTGCAAAAGTAAAGAAAATTTCAGTATTTTCAATAGTATAAATGTGTTTTATAAAGTTTTGTGTTGTGCTAATTTATTACATAACCTTTTATTAATAAATATTTCAATAATACTTAAGCCTAATAAAGTAAATTCTATTACAATTAGTTCATATTTCATCAATATTAATGTAAAAATAGCACTTATTGTTTTATAACTCATATTCCCTTATTTCACAATTTTTAAGTCCTTTATGCAAGAATAGTCCATCTCTTATTCCTTCAAAATATCCATTAAATGCTTTTGATACTCCACTATGTGCTACTACTAGAACATTTTCATAATCTTTTGTTTTTAGTTCATCTAAAAAGCTATATACTCTTTTAAAGAATTTTTGTATATTTTCACTTGTTCCGTATTGTAATTCAGTATAATAATTCCAATATTCGTCTCTATTTGTTACATCCAAAGATTGTCCGGATAAACTACCTGGATTTCTTTCTTCTAACCTATTATCAATAATAATTTGTTGTTCTTTTACATTTATAATATCTGCTGTATGTTTTGCTCTAATCAAAGGAGAACAAAGTAAAATATCATAATCAATTGTCTTTATTTTTTCTCTTAATTCTTCAGCCTGTTTTATTCCTTTTTCAGTTAAATCTTCATTTTGATTATTATATTGTTTTAATGCATTATGAGGCACTTCCCCATGTCTTACTATATATACTTTCATTCAAGTTTGCTCCCTCTTTTATTTATCCTTTAATTTCTTCATTATGCAATAAATATCATACCAACTATAACATTTTATAATATTATGATTTTTTATATTTCATTTCCATATTAATTTTATTTTTTTCAGTTATATACTGTGTAGATACTAATTGATATATAACTGAAACTGCTAGTCCAATTGATGTACAATAAGGAGATGATATAAAAGAACAAAATATTCTAATTATATTTGCAATTTGTTTACTGATAGTTGCTTTTACAGCAGAATGTTCAAGTTGTATATATGTTAATTTTGTTAAATAAATTGGATACATATATAAACTTACCAATTCTATACTTACTATGATTGATGTTGCCATTATATCTACCTTATAACTTGGATATAATATAATACCCATTATAATACTTGATATAATTAACAAATATACTAATTTTCTGCTATTTTTTATATGTTCATTATATGAAAATTCTTTTTTTGTAATATCAATTTGTGCTACTGTTTTTATTGCATAAGCAATATCCCATTGAGTATCTGTTATTAAAGTTGCAAATGATGTTGCTAAAATATATTTTTCACCAAAATCAAATGAATTTTTAAAACCAAACAAATAAATTATAAACATACTAATTTCTGCAAACAAATATACAGAATCATATTTAATACAATTTACTATATTAATTTTAAATTTTGTTTTTTCTACTATTCTAAACATCATAATAACTACAAAAACACTCATACATATTACTGAAATTCCAACAATTTTTATTTGTTCTTTTGTTATTAAGCTCATTATAATTAATGAAGAAAAATTTATTAAATTGAATAGCAAACTATATTTGTTAGCTCTTTTATTTTCTTCTTTAAAATACAACTTACACAAAGATAAATTTAATAATAATTGAAAAAACATCTGAATAACAGCATATACTCCAAATATTTTATATGTATCAATATCCATGTTCATAAAAGCTATATATTTATCTATGTTTATTGCAATACATCCTAGTATTATCAATCCTATACCAGAACCCAATATCACTCCAGAAAAAACACTATTATTATTTTTATCTTTAATTGCACTTATATTAGCACCTGTTCCAAAAACACTTTGTATTGCACTTATAACAAATTGCATCGGGTATATTAATGAAAATATATTGATTAAATTTTTATCCACTAATATTCCAAGTAAAAACCATCCTAAAATTGGAGTTACAGATGTTAAAAAAGTATCAAAACCTATTCTTAATAATCTATTCATCTTTATTTCTCCATTATATTACTTAATTGGCAACAACTAACTAATCTATTTTCTAATAATATTTCAATTATTTTATTTGCCTCTTCTTTATTATCAAAAGTTGTAGTTATAATTATATATTTATCCATCATATCCTCCATAATATCATTTTTATATCTACCTCTTAATATTTCTATACCTCTTAATTTTGTTTTATATTATCATAAAAGTAAAATTATTACAATAAATAGACTAAAAAAAGCACATACTAAATCTTATCGATTCAATACATGCTTTTGAAACACAAAACAATTTTCCAAATAATGATCAGTAGATAGCTAAGTTATAGCAGAGGGTTCTTCTAAAACAAAATTTTTTATTGCTTATTAATCCATTTTATAAATTCTTCTTTCGAAATCTCTTTTAACTTATAAGCATTTTTCTTATCTTTCCCTTGGTTTTTAAATAAATTATATTCTATTTCAAAAGTTCCACCTTTTGACTTGGCTAATGCTTGTTTTTTCTTATATACCTTTCTATATAAATTATAAGCTTCATCTTTTTCTAGATTTTTAGTAAATACTTTACTTGCTCCAATTTCTCTACAAGTTTTGTTATCTTCAAAAACATTATCACAATAGATTACTGCTGAATTTGTTGTTAGAAAATATTTACCACAATTTTTACATTTTTTAAGGCATGTTTTTTCTTGTAAGATAAAATATAACTCTAAAAATAGTAAACTATAAAAGTTATCAATCTCATAAATTTCTTGAATGCCATATCTATTATTGTCTTTATCCTTTATAATTCGTATTAACTCCGTTTCTGTTATTTTAGATGTATCTTTATTTATTTTTATCACTTTATTAAATTCATTATGTTTTAAAATTGGATAATCTTCTATATTCTTTGTATTGATAAATATATGTAATTTTTCTAATGGACCTAAATCCTTTAATTCTCTTTTCTCATTAAACAAGCAATATTCCAAAATATCAATTATTTGGCTTTTAAAACTTTTAAATTCTTTTTGATACTTACTATATAGCTTTTCCATTTTATTATCTAATTCTTCCATTTCGTTTGGATTTAGGGATAATATTTCTTTTCTTTCCTTTTCTGTTAATAATGTTTGAAATCCATAAAATCTAAAAATGAGATAAGATATTTCTTTTAGGTCTTTTTGTATAAAATCTAGAACTATACTTCCTATTTTATTAGGTTGCTCATATATCTTTGTAGTATATTGATAATTTCCTTCCTCATTTGTTTCATAGTCTAACATAGGTACTTTTATTTGTTCTTCTTTTAGTTTTTCGTTTATGTATAATTCTATCTTATTATCTATTTCCATCTTTCCTCCAAAAAACTTTTATTTTTTAATAAAAACTATTGACATTTATGACAATAATATGTTATAAAATAAATTGTCGATAGACAATTTTGTTATTTGTTGTTTATTGTCAATATTAGTATACATTATATAAACACTTTTTTCAAGTCTTTATATAAAGTTTTCTATATTTAAAAAATGTTAGCAAATTTTTGCATTATAACTTTAGGAGCTGATGATTATTGAAAAAAATGGATTTGGAACGAAATAAATTAATATATAATTTGTATTTTAAAGATAAACTAACAGTATCAGAAATTAGTAAAAAAGTAAATTTATCTATTAGTCAGATTAGCCGTATTCTATCTAAGTCCTCCATTTATCAGCAAGAAAAGTCTAGCAGAAAAGAAGAAAATCATAAAAAACACAAAGAACAAGCAAAAGAAATTATGAGGAAAAAAAGAAATAAAAAACAAATGGAAGAAAAAGCAATTATGGATAAATTACATAGGCAAGCTGCAATAGAACTTTCTTATTTTAGTTCCATGTCTAAAGTCGCTTTAAGAAAAAATTGTTCAAGTGCTTATAATTATAATAATAAAAAGGAAAGATTTGAACTAAAAGATAATATGGCTTATTCAAATGATATGCCTAAAATAATTAAATACTAATATTGTAATGACTTAAATATTTAAGTCTATTTTTTTATTTTAAAAGAATTGGAGGTGAAAAAACATGAGCGAAAATGTAAAAGAAAATTATAGTATAATGTTTACTAACTATCCAGACATTGTAAATATTGAACAAATGAGGAAAATGCTTGGTGGTATTGGTGTTACTCTTGCCTATAAACTATTAAAACAAAGAAAAATTAAATCTATGAAAATAGGCAGAGAATATAAAATTCCAAAATCCTGCATTATTCAATACTTATTGGATGAACAAATTAACCTATAATTAAAGATACATAAAAAATTTAAAAGGTTATCATAATTTAAAACTTATGATATAATACAAAAGCTATAGGTAAGTAAACTGTTATACGGAAAGGAGGAATATTGGTAACAGGTAGCTTACAAATAAAAGGACTAGTTTATTATGTTGTCTTAAATGTGTATCCCAATAATAAGAGAAATCAAAAATGGATACCAACTACAGTTATAGCTGATGGCAAAAAAGTAAATCAAATGAAAGCTGAAAAGTTACTTTCAGATATTCGTATGATGTATAATAAAGATTCATATATAGACAACAAAAAAACAGCAGAACAATTATTAGAAGAACAAAATCAAAGCAAAACTCTTGAACTATCTTTATTATCTCCAAGTGATAAATATAACAAAACAGAACAACTTAGGTTAAGTAATCAACCACTATCAAGTGAAGAAGAATTAATAATTACTAAATGTTTATCTGCTTGGTATAACATACCAAAAGAAGAAATGATAAACTCTTTAATGAGTATTATTAAAGAAAATCCAAATACTCATTTAATTAAAAGAATTATTACAGATTTAGTTAATAAATTATCAGATGATCCTCGAGAGCAAAGATTACAAAAAATGGGACATTATCGTGATATGCTATTTAGTGACTACATCAAAGAATGGCTTAAATCTATTGAAAATCAAGTTGCAAAAAGTACATATAAAGGATATTACGACCATGTTAATGGCAGAATGATTCCCTATTTTGAAAATGAAGAATTACTTCTAAAAGATGTTACACTAGCTGATATTTATAACTATATTGAATATCTCTTTAGTGAAGGATTAAAACCTAATACTGTAAAACATCATAGGTCTATTCTATCTTGTATATTTACTAGAGCTGTTGAACAAGAACTATTTGAATACAATTTTATTAATAACTTAAAGCCTATTAAATCAGACCACTATATTGGTAATTTTTATAAGCATGAAGAATTACTACATTTATTTGAAGTTGCAGAAAACACTACTATTCGCCTAGAAGTTATTATTGCAGCAGTTTATGGATTAAGGCGTGAAGAAGTTCTAGGACTAAAATGGGATTGCATTGATTTTACAAGAAAAACAATTACAATAAAACATACAGTTCAAAGATTTAAAATTAATGGTAAAACTCAGTTTGTAGTCAAAAACAAAACAAAGTCGCAATCATCTTATAGAACTTTACCATTATTTGATTTTATAGAAGATTTACTGAAAGAATACAAAACAATGTATGTAGAATATAAGAAGATATTTGGTAACACTTATTGTAACAAATATAAAGACTATGTGTGTTTAATGCCAAATGGAGAACTTATGAAACCTGGATATTTAAGTCATACATTTTCAAAACTATTAGAAGATAATGAATTAAAACGAATTCGTTTACATGATTTAAGACATTCTTGTGCTACTTTGTTGGTACAAAATAAAGTTCCAATTAAAGATATTCAAATATGGCTAGGACATTCTAATATTCAAACTACTATGATTTATACCCATTTGGATGAAACAAATAAAGAAGTTTCTGCACAAGTATTAGTAGCTAAATTTCAGTATATTTTGAATAATTATAATGAGAATGAACTTTATGACTTAAAAGAAGATACTTTGAATAATATTTATGAAGATATTGATAATTCTAATCAATTCCAAAACATGAAAAAAGTTGTTGCAACCGCTCAAGTTTAACAACAACCTATTTCTAAAAAGTGTTAGAAAATTTCATTAAATCTGTTAGAAAAAAATAAAATTTTCTAACAATATGATTTCTCATAAAGTTCGAAAACCTTACTTGGTGCGGATGAAGGGACTCGAACCCCCACGCCGTTGGCACTGGTTCCTAAGACCAGCGCGTCTACCAGTTCCGCCACATCCGCATTTCCTATCGACAATACTTATATTAACATATTTAAGGTTTTATTGTCAATAGAAATTTATAATTTTTTTCAATTTGCTAACCACTTGCTCACAAACATTATTCTATCAATACTTTTTTCAAACAGAATTTTTTAAAAGAGGATTTGCTAGCTATCCTCTTTTAAAAAAATTTATATTTCTTTAAGTTTACTATATGTAATAAAAGCTAAACCTATTGACATTACAATAGTACCAATTATTATAATATCTGATTTACCTGTATAAGGTAATTCTTTACTTGATGTTGTAGAATTTCCTACATTTGTTGCAGGTTTATCATTATTTGATGTTGTTGTACTTTGTTGATTTTTATCTGCATTAGCATTATCTTGTTTATTATTATCTTTATCAGAAGTTGTTGGTGTTTCTTGTTTATTCTCATCTTTATTATCAGATGTTGTTGAATTTGATGGCTTGTCATTCTCACTTGGTTTTGTTGCTGGTTTATCATTGTCACTTGGAGTTGTCGGTGTTGTTGGCTCATCATCTTCACTTGGAGTTGTTGGTGTCGTTGGTTTATCATCTTCGCTTGGAGTTGTTGGGGTTACTGGTGTTTCTTGTTTTGTTCCTGTTAATTCATAAATATCTCCATCATATATTGTTCTATCTCCACTTACAACTTTTACCCACATTACAAAATCTTTTGTTCCTGAAAAACTTGATAAATTTGCATCAACTTTATTATTTGTTGTTGATATCCAATTATCTGTATATCTTGGAAGCAATCCTTTAATTTGAGCTTTTAACTCTTCAATACGTGCATCTGAAAGTCCTGTTAACTCAACTCCGTATTTATTTAAGTAATATTGTCTTGCTGAAATATAGTTATCATAATTTTGTTCAGTTTGATCATTTTCATATGTTCTGAAATATACTGCTACATTTAATTCATCTTTTAATTTTCTTATCTCATTATATTTGCTAGCTTCTATTTCATTTATTTGATAATACATTTGATAATTTGTTATATTATTTGCTAATTCAACTATTCCAGTTCCATCTGCTGTAAGTACTGGCATTCCAATTTCATCACCTGCATCTACTACTCCTGTATTTTGGTTTGTATCATTTGAATTACTTGAATTAGTTTTTGTTCCTGTCACATCATATATTTGCGCATCATATACTGTTCTAGTACCATTTTGAACTTTTACCCATGCTGTATAATATTTAGTTCCTGAAAAGCTTGATAAGTCTAAACTTATTGTATTATTACTTGTTATAATCCAGTCATTTGTATAATTAGGTAAATTTCCTATTATTTGTGCTTTTAATTCTTCTATATGTGAATCTCTAAAATTTGTTAAAGTTTCTCCATATTTTGTTTGATAATAGTTTAATGCAGAAATATAGTTATCATAATTTTGCTCAGTTGGGTTATTTTCATTTATTCTGTAATATACTGCTACATTTAATTCATCTTTTAATTTTCTTATTTGGTTATATTTAGTACTGTCCATTTCTACAAATTGATAATACATTGTAGAATTTGATAAACTTGTTGATGTAGTAACTATTGCATTTCCATTATTTAAAACAGCTGATATTTCTATTTCATCACCTGCATCTACTACTCCTCCTGTGTAGGCATTAGCATTTGTAATTACAAGAACTATTACTAAAATCATAATAGCAATTAGTACGTTTTTAATTATTTTCATTTTTTTCCTCCTAAATAAAAAAATATTTAATATAAAATCTTTTATTATTTTATCACATTTTATGTAAATTGTAAACAGTTTTTGCTTATTTTTCCATATTTTATTAATTTTTTATTATTTAAAAAGCAAAACGGGGAGATAAATCTCCCCATTCGCCGTTTAGTGAACCAAAATTTACTTATTTTTTACACTTGTTCTTTTACCTTTTGTGGTTACATAACTGGTCGTAAAACCTCGTGAAGTAATCGTATAGCTTTTGCCCTTGCCCTTACTTTCACTAGCTGTAAAAATTCTTGTAGTATCCATAGTATCAAAATCTAAGATAAAAATGTTACCTTTTGTAGTTGTTACTATAAGATTTTTACTCTTTTGAATCACACCTACTCTTTTAATGTTTTTATACGTAACGGTACGCCAAGTCAAAGTCAAAGTCTTGGGGTTATGCGTATATTTTGTGAGGCGTTTTCCATTTTTGTCATAAACAACATAGGTGTAGTCACCCTGTTTTACAACTCTCTCCCAGTTAACTGTGGTTGTAGTAGTAGTTTCGGTAGCAATACCTAATGTCTTCTTTTGCTCATCAATTGTTGGTACTTTAATAATAGAATAGTACATATTGACACCAGTGACAAGATCTTTGCTATCTTTCGTTAAACAATATGCATTACTTGCAAACACATTAGTTTTCACTGCATCTTTCTGAAGGGTTGGATTATACCATTTTGCCTCTTTAATGCCATTATTATAAGTCATTATAATAATGGTGCCATTGGCATCCACACCGATCTCACAGATGTTAACATCAGGAATAGTTATTACCTTGTCATTACCTATTACCACCCTAGCAATTCCATTGTTAACTATAAAAGTATAGTTTGTATTGCCTACATTTTTGGTTTCAACTAAATAGGTAATAACACTTGTATTCCCATTAGGAATACTAGGTAAAGTATTTCCATTGTTACCATTGTTACCAGTGTTACCATTGTTACCAGTGTTACCAGTGTTACCAGTGTTAGTATTACCACCGTTATTAGTGTTTCCGTTTGAACTGGTAAAGCCAGCCAACTTTTTAAACTCTTCAAGAGTTGGAAGATCAACTGGGCCTGTAGTTGTTTGAACAGCAGTAAAATAATTTCCGTTAGGAATAAACTGTTCAGCGTTGTTTAAATAGGTGTGTAAGTTTACAGTTGGTTCATTTTTTTGCAACTCATAGTTGTACCCTGCACAACGTCCACTATAAGATATTGTCCATGCTGTGCCATATTGGTCAACAATAACTGCTGCCATAACGTTTTCTTTCGAAAGAATTATAGCCTTCTCACCAACTGTCAGCTGTGCCTGACCTTGTTTAAGGAAAGGGGTGTATTTAACACCGTTTACTGTAACAGTAGATGTGGTGCTAACAGTTTCTGCCGCCAAAGCCGGTGTAACGAGTGTTGCTGCCTGTGCTAAAACTAACGCAACTGCAAGTAATAACCGCGCTGCAACCTTTGTCAATGTGCTACTTTTTTTAGTGTTCTTTTTTGTCATAATTTTTTTCCTCCTGAACATTATTTTTGGTTCACTAAATTTTTTGTGCATTTATCAATGCACTTGCTACTAGACAATTGCTTGCCTATTAAGTACCACTTAGGTACTTCATATCATTATTATAACACATTTTTCTAATATAAGCAAATTTTACATAAAATACATTATGACACCACCCACTATTGTTAGAATAAATCCCCATATTTTCAAGCCTAAAGAGCCTTCATTTTGGTCACCAAAGCTAAAAAATTTCTTTGTTAATATTCTGGCATCATATATTAAAATTACACCAACTAAAATTATTAAAAGTGCAATAATTTTTATAATTATATTTATCATATTTATCTACATCCTTTTCTATTTTGTAATCTTATATTAATATTTTTTTATATAAAAGTCAAGGGAGAAACAATATGTTTCCCCCTTGGATTTTTTCTAGTTTTCGGAGAGTTCAGACTTCACGTAATCTAATACCCCCATTACTAAATTGTCATCGGATATGCCGCCAGATATATCACGTATATCTGCACTGTTTAGAGCATCTTCCAAATCTCTTATTCTTCTTCTTACCGCTTTTTTCCGTCTTTCTTCCAGATTCTCCGGCTGTTCTGAGAGCTTATTAAACTCGCCATTCTTCTTCATAACGCTTTCTACGATTTCTTCCAAGCTTTTTTGTTCCGAGCCTTTGCTTTCCTGATCCCTTCGTTCCTTAAATAAACTTACCAGAAAGGTTATCTCCTCGTCATTAAGAGGTTCGATCTTCCCAACTTTGAGGAAAATCTTACTTTCTTTTTCTAAGTACTTAAGTACGCAGCTTACATTTTCCCCATCAAGGGCACAGTCATCAGGAATTTCCGCCACTTCTAATGCCTCCTCTAAATTGTTCAATGTGGTTTTAACACCATTCTTGACATAGTTAGTTTTTCCGTACTCTTTTTCTGTTTGTTTAAGAGCTCTCATGCATACTAGCCTCATTTGTTCTTCGTCATCTTTTTCTTGCTCACGGTGACTATATCTTGTCTCCATAGTGTCAGACACTTTCTGGATTCTTTCTCTTAATCCTTCTTCAGGATGCCGAAACTTTCTAAGCACTAAAGTTCCTAAAAAGATCTGGTTTAGCTTTCCGATACCTCCTATTCTTCTAGTTGCGAGTAAGATTAAGTAAAACTGTCTCGTCTTTTTCATTGTTGAATTCTCCTTTTTTCTTTTGCTCCTATTATTCAATAGGTTGATTATTAGTTACTTGTCCTAATTTAGGACCTATCTATATTATATATCAATTTACATAATTAGTCAAATTATGTTTTACAAAATTGCCTTTTTATTTCATTAAACTTTTATTCTAAAAAAATATAAGTAACATATACTTATACTAAATATTTATCAAATTTCTATCAAAAAACTTAAATTATCTTTTTATACAAAATTGGAGGTTAAAACAATGAAAAAAATAATTTCAATTTTATTATTAATAGTCATAAGTATATCAACAATATCATTAGGATATGATGCATCAGATTCCTACATATGGTCAATTGATACAGACGCAATAGAAACAAGTTCGTCTGATGTAGAAAAAATAAATGCACAAATTGAAAATAATAATTCCTTAAATTTAGAAAGCGGATCGGCAATTTTAATAGAACAGTCTACTGGGCAAGTACTTTATTCTCATAATGTACATGAGCAATTAAGACCAGCATCAGTAACAAAAATAATGAGTATCCTTTTAATAATGGAACAAATTGATAGTGGCAAATTAGCTTACACAGATACCGTTAGTTGTTCAGAAACAGCTCGTTCTATGGGCGGTTCACAAATATGGTTGGACCCTAGAGAAACATTAACAGTTGATGAAATGTTAAAAGCAATTTGTGTCGTATCTGCTAATGACTGTGTAGTCGCAATGGCCGAGCATATTGCAGGTTCTGAGGAAGCTTTTGTTCAAATGATGAATGACAAGGCAAAAGAACTTGGAATGAATGACACAACATTTAAAAATTGTCATGGAATTGATGAGGATGGTCATGTAACATCAGCATATGATATAGCTTTAATGTCTCGTGAACTTTTAACAAAACACCCTGATATAACTAAATATACTACTATTTGGATGGACACTTTAAGAGATGGTAAATCACAATTAGTAAATACAAATAAATTGATAAAAACTTATAAAGGAATTACAGGACTAAAAACAGGTTCAACTTCACTTGCTTTATATAATCTATCAGCAAGTGCCACACGTGATGATTTGTCTTTAATTGCTGTAATTATGAAAGCTCCTTCAACTAAAGTAAGATTTGCAGAAGCTCAAAAATTATTGGATTATGGCTTTAGTAAATTTTCTTTTAAAAGCTTTGGAAATAAAAATGATGTAATTCAATCTGTTGATGTAAATAAAGGTGTTAAAAATAAAGTTGATGTTGTTTTGGAAGAAAATGCTGGTACCTTAATAGAAAAAGGAAAAGAGAGTCAAATTTCACAATCTATTGAAATAAACAGTAATATAGAAGCACCTATTAAAAAAGGTGATGTTCTTCGGTAAAGTTGTTTTTTCTTTAGATGGTAATGAACTTGCGAGTGTTAATTTAGTTGCTTCTGATGATGTTGATAAAATTAATTTATTTACTATGTCTAAAAAAGTTATTTATAGTTGGATTGATCTATTAAGGAACTGATTATGTCCAAAAGGGACGGTTCTTTTTGGACATTATGTCCAAAAAGAACCGATCTCTCATTGAAATACTATTATTTTTTTAATCTTTCTTCAACTTTAGAAAGCATATCTCTATATTTTTCAAGTTTATCTTTTTCTTCTTGTATTTTCTTTTCAGGTGCTTTATTCACAAATCCTGAATTTGAAAGCATCTTTTCACATCTTGCAACTTCTGCTTCTAGTCTAGTTTTTTCTTCTTCTAATCTTTTTCTTTCTTCCTCCATATCAACTAAATCTTCAAGTGGCATATATAATTCAATTCCATCTTGTAAAATACTTATTGCATTTTCTGGTATTCCAATTTTATCTTTTTGAACTATTATTTTTTCTCCAAATCCTAATTTTAATATAAAATCTTTTGCTTCCCATATTTCATTTTCATATTTTTCTGTTACAAATATTAATTCTGATTTTTTAGATGGATGGATGTTCATGTTTGCTCTTACATTTCTAATATCAACTATTATTTGTTTTAATTTTTCAACTGTTTCTTCTTCTTTGTCAAATACAAATTCTTTTCTTATATCAGGCCATTTAGCAACTATTATATCTTCTGTTCCAAATACTATTAAGCTTTTATATATTTCAGCTGTAACAAATGGCATAAATGGATGTAATAATTTAAGTGATGATGCTAAAATATGATTTAAAACATCTGTTACTGAAATTTTTTCTTCTTCATTGTCACTATAAATTCTTGGTTTTACCATTTCTATATACCAATCGCAGAACTCGTTCCAAATAAAGTTGTAAATATTGTCAAGAGCTATTCCTAAATCATAGTTATTAATATTTTTTGTTACATCAACTACTAATTTATCAAATTTATTTAATATCCATTTATCTTCTATTCTAAAGTATTCAGGATTATAAGCTTTATTTTTTTCAAATGCCTCATAACAGAATTTTCTTACTTTTTCCTCATCTGCTGAATTTGCTATTACGAATTTAGCTGCATTCCAAATTTTATTTGCAAAGTTTGATGCTTGGTCTAATTTTTCTGGCATATATCTTATGTCATTTCCCATTGTTGTTCCAGAAAGTACTGAAAATCTTAAGCTATCAGCTCCATATTGGTCTATTATTTCGATTGGGTCAATTCCATTTCCTAAAGATTTTGACATTTTTCTACCCTGTGAGTCTCTTACTATTCCATGTACTACAACATCTTTAAATGGATTTTGATTTGTTAATTCTAAGCCTTGTGTCATCATTCTTGAAATCCAGAATGTTATAATATCATATCCTGTAACTAATGTGTTTGTTGGATAGAATGTTTTATAATCCTCTGTTTCTTCATTTGGCCAACCAAGTGTTGAGAATGGCCATAATGCTGAACTGAACCATGTATCTAGTGAATCTTCATCTTGATGTAATTTAGTTGAACCACATTTTTCACATTTTTCTGGCATTTCTTTTGCTGCGTGCATATGTCCACATTCATCACAATAATAAATTGGAATTCTATGTCCCCACCATAATTGTCTTGATATACACCAGTCTTGAATATTGTCTAACCAATTAAAGTACATTTTTTCATATCTTTTTGGTACAAATCTTACTTGCGTCTTTCTAACAGCATCTGCAGCTCTTTTTGCTAAATCCTTCATGCTTACGAACCATTGCTCTGATATTCTTGGTTCTATCGTATTATGGCATCTATAACATTTTCCAACATTATGAGTATAATCTTCAATTTTTACTAAATTTCCTAATTCTTGTAATTTTTCTACAATTAGTTTTCTAGCATCTATTGCTTTCATTCCTTTATATTCTGGAACTAAATCTCCCATAATTGAACTGTCATCAAATACTTCAATAATTTCTAGGTTATGTCTTAATCCAGCTTGATAATCATTTGGATCATGTGCTGGTGTGATTTTTACACATCCTGTTCCAAAATCTTTTTCTACAAATTCATCTGCAATTATTGGAATCTCTTTATTCATTATTGGTAATATACATTTCTTACCTACTAAATCTTTATATCTTTCATCATCTGGATGTACTGCTACTGCTGTATCTCCAAGCATTGTTTCTGGTCTTGTTGTTGCTACAATTATATATCTATCTGGCTCACCTGCAATTTGATATCTTATATGCCACAAGTGTGATGCTTCATCTTCATATTCAACTTCTGCATCAGATATTGTTGTATGACATGATGGACACCAGTTTATCATCTTTTTGCCTTTATAAATTAGTCCTTTATTATATAAGCTAATAAATTGTTCTAAAACAGCCTCTGATAATCCTTCATCCATAGTAAATCTGTTTCTATCCCAGTCGCAAGAACAACCTAATCTTCTTTGTTGTTTTTGGATAGTTCCACCATATTCTTTAGTCCAAGCCCATGCTCTTTCTAAGAATTGTTCTCTTGTTATATCAGCTTTTGTTATACCTTCTTCTTTTTTCATTTTTTCAACAACTTTTACTTCTGTTGCAATAGCTGCATGGTCTGAACCCGGAAGCCATAAAGTATTGTATCCTTGCATTCTTTTAAATCTTATTAAAATATCTTGTATTGTATCATCTAATGCATGTCCCATGTGTAATTTTCCTGTTACATTTGGTGGTGGCATCATTATACAATAACTTTCTTTTGTTTTGTCCATATTTGGTTTAAAGTATCCTTTTTCTTCCCATACTTGATAGAGTTTTTCTTCAAAATCTTGTGGGTTGTACTTGTCATTTAATTTTTTATTTTCCATTTTTATTCCTCCTTTCACTTCGCTCCGTTCATCGTCATCCAAAATTTTTTTCAAAATTTTGTCTGCCAAATTTTGAGTTCCACTAATGCCCTTTTTGTACCACATGTTGTTTTTACTTATAATTCTAAAAAGCTCACCCTTATTGCTATTGCAAAATAAGGGCGAGTTTCTAACTCACGGTACCACCTTAATTATTATCTATTTTTTATTTTAGATAACATCTCATTTAGCTTTAACGCAGCTTGTACGGATAATCTTAAGTTTATTTTCAGATTATCAACTCCAAAGTTACTTTCCATTTATCTTAATTTCAGAAGCTTACAGCCTATGACTTCTGTTCTCTTTAAATTGGTGTTTAAATGTACTTCCTCTTTTTCCTTGTTTTTATTTATTATGGAATAATTATATTACTTTTTATTCTTTTTGTCTAGTAATTTTTTAGAATTTAATACCAATATGCTAATTTTAAGAATGAGTTTACTAATTTTGTTTGTTCTTCAAGTTCTTCTTCAGTAGATACATTGTATTTTTGCGCTTTAATATTTCTTGAATCTAATGTCCATAAAAATGCTTTTAGTTTTGGAAATCTGTTGACACTTTCTTTCATAAATGACATTAGGTCACATAACTTTTTATATAATTCGCTTTGTTCCTTTTCTGCTTTATTGTATTTATCTATATCTGCGATTAATTCAAATGGCTTAGCTATCTGAATCCTATAACTATCCTTATCAATTGATTTTATGAAGTTTTCATAGCTTTCACAAAAAATTCTATACATTGTATTTCTCACTTTCTAGTGATATTATATACTTTAAGTCTGTTTTTATCAATAATTTATTAAATACTAATAGTGTAAAATGGTTTCGGATACTAGAAAAGAGAAACTCTTTTTTGATATA
>CAMCQH010000017.1 GCA_945877035.1 uncultured Clostridium sp.
TTATTGTATCAATAATAATTTTTAAAATTTTCATCCGAAACTTCTTGACACTAATCAGAATATTTTTATTTCATTTTGGCTACAATATTTTTAGAACTTTGAATGGAGGTGCATTTCAATGTCAAATAAGAATAATAACAATAACCAAAAAAACAACAACAAAAATAATAACAATAATAACCAAAATCAAAACAATGAAAGACAAAATAACAATAATAACAACTGTAGATAATTTTCTAAAAATATTTAAAAGAGAAATATAAAGTTTAATAACAACTTTATATTCCTCTTTATTTAGCTAATTCTCTGTATTTTTTCCATGTGTTGTATGTAATAATTTTTCTGCTCTATAACTTCCAGGAGCTTCTAAATATTCTTCATATACTTTCTTTAATGCTGGATTTTCATGTGATTTTCTAATTGTTGATTTTTCATCTATTGAATATATTGCATCTGCTCTTAATTTTCTAACATCAAATTCTGCTTGAGTTTTTGAACTTTTTATTGGCTGACCTCCACCCATTATGCATCCACCTGGACATGCCATTATTTCTACAAATTGATAATCCGCTTCTCCTGATTTAATTTCTTCCATAATTTTTTGAGCATTTCCTAAACCACTTGCAGCAACTACTTTGATGTCTTTTCCATTAATATTTACTGTCGCTCTTTTTATTCCTTTTTCTCCTCTTACTTGTTCAAAATCAATTTGTTTTAAATCTTTTCCAGTTAAAATATCTTGAGCTGTTCTTAAAGCTGCTTCCATAACTCCACCTGTTGTACCAAATATTGCACCTGCTCCAGTTGATATACCTAATGGATTGTCAAATTCGCTATCTTCAAGCTTATCTAATCTAATATTTGCATATTTAATCATTCTTGCAAGTTCTCTTGTAGTAATTACACAATCAACATCATAAAGTCCACTATTTGATAATTCTTTTCTTTGTCTTTCATATTTTTTTGCAATACAAGGCATTACTGAAACAACAAATATTTTTTCAGGGGCAATGTTTTCTTTTTTAGCATAATATGTTTTGATTAGCGCGCCTAACATTTGGTGTGGTGATTTACAACTAGATAAATGTGGGACTAATTCAGGATAATTAATTTCTATATATCTAACCCAAGCAGGACAACATGAAGTTATCATTGGCATATTATCATTTTCTTTAAATCTTTCTACAAATTCGTGTGCTTCCTCCATTATAGTAAAATCAGCACCTGTATTTGTATCAAATACTTTATCAAAGCCTAATCGTTTTAAAGCTGTTACCATTTTCCCAGTTACATTTGTACCAATAGGCATCATAAATTCTTCACCTAACGCCACTCTTACTGCAGGAGCAGTTTGAACTACAACATGTATATCTGGATCTTTTATTTTAGCCCATACTTCATCTGTATTATCCTTTTCACGTAATGCACTTGTTGGACAAGCCTCTATACATTGACCGCAAAATACACAATTAGTATCTTTTAAACTTTTATTATATGAAGTTGAAATACTTGAATCGAAACCTCTGTTGCCACAGTCAATTGCACCTATTTTTTGAATATTTTTACAAGTAGCAACACATCTTCTACATAATATGCATTTGTTTGGGTCTTTAACTATTGAAGGAGATAAATCATCTACTGGATGTTCTTCTCTTTCCCCTTTATATTCTATATTTTGAATACCAAATTTAGAAGCTAATGCTTGCAATTCACAATTTCCCATTCTTGAACATGTTAAGCAGTCTTTATCATGATTTGATATTATTAAATCTAACATTACATGTCTTGCTTCTATTATTTCAGGTGTATGTGTTTTTATAACCATACCTTCTTCTACTTTTTGAATACAAGATGTTGCAAAACCTCTTCTGCCTTCTACTTTAACTACACACATCCTGCAGTCACCAATTTCGTTTATATCTTTTAAAAAGCATAATGTTGGTATATCTATTCCTGCTTTTTTTGCTGCTTCTAGTATTGTTATTCCTTCAGGTACTGATATATTTTGGTTGTCTATTGTTATATTTACTAATTTTTTTTCCATTATTTCCTTTCACTCCACTTCGTTTCGTTCATCGGCATCCAAAAATTTTTAACAAAATTTTTGGATGCCAACCTTATTTTTTGGACATTATTTTATTGATTTAAATGGGCACTTTGTTAAACATGTACCACACTTAATACATTTTTCTTGGTTAATTTTTCTAATCTCTCTTCCTTCTCCTTCAATTGCTCCAACAGGACAATTTCTTTGACATATTCCGCATCCTTTACAACTATTTGGGTCTATTTCCATTTGCATTAAATTTTTGCATTCCATGCTTCTACATTGTTTATATGTAACATGTTCTTTATATTCTTCTTTGAAATATTTTAATGTACTTAATACTGGGTTTGGAGCACTTTGTCCTAGCCCGCATATACTAGAGTCTCTTACATTTAATGCTAATTTTTCTAATCTATATATATCTAATTCTTCTCCATTACCTTCGCATATTTTTTCTAATATTTCATACATTCTTTTTGTTCCAATTCTACATGGTGTACATTTTCCACAACTTTCTGATACAGTAAAGTCTAAGTAAAATTTTGCTAAGCTTACCATACATTTTGTATCATCCATAACAATAAGTCCACCTGAACCCATCATTGAACCTATTGCTTTTAATGATTCATAATCTATTGGTGTGTCTAAATGTTCTTTTGGAATACATCCACCTGAAGGTCCACCAGTTTGTGCTGCTTTAAATTCTCTATTATTTGGTATTCCTCCTCCAATGTCGTAAACGATTTCTCTTAATGTTGTTCCCATTGGAACTTCTACAAGTCCAGTATTATTTACATTTCCGCCTAATGCAAATACTTTAGTTCCTTTTGAGTTTTCTGTTCCTATTTGATTAAACCAGTTTGCTCCATTTAAAATGATTTTTGTTATGTTTGCATATGTTTCTACATTGTTTATAAGTGTTGGTTTACCCCATAAACCGCTTTGTGCTGGATATGGTGGTTTTACTCTTGGGTGTCCTCTTCTACCTTCTATTGATTCTAATAATGCTGTCTCTTCTCCACATACAAATGCTCCTGCACCTAATCTTATTTCTACATCAAAATCAAAACCGCTTCCAAAAATATTTTTACCTAATATTCCATAATCTCTTGCTTGGTCAATTGCTATTTGAAATCTCTTTACAGCTATTGGATATTCAGCTCTTACATATATGTACCCTTTGTTCGCACCTATTGCATATCCAGCTATGATCATTGATTCTAGTACACAATGTGGATCACCTTCTAGAATGCTTCTGTCCATAAAAGCACCTGGATCTCCCTCATCTGCATTACATACTACATACTTTTGCTCTGAATTTTGATTTTTAGTTGATTCCCATTTTTGACCTGTTGGGAAACCTGCTCCTCCACGTCCTCTTAATCCTGATTTTTTGACCTCTTCTATTACTTCATCTTGTGTCATAAGTTTTAAAACTTTTTCTAATGCTAAATATCCATCAAATGCTATATATTCATCTATATCTTCTGGATTAATAACACCACAATTTTTTAGAGCAATTCTTTTTTGCTTTTTATAAAAATTTAGTTCATCTAGGCTATTTACTATTTTTCCATCAATATCTTTGCATAATAATCTTTCTACTCTATTACCTTCTACAATATGTGTTTGTATAATTTCTTCACAGTCTTCTGGTTTAACCATGGCATAAAAAGTGTCTTCTGGTCTTATTATTACAATTGGACCTTTTGCACATAATCCAAAACATCCTGTTTTGATTACTCTAACATTTTCTATTTTTTTTTCTTTTATTATTTTCTTGAAATTTTCTAATATTTCTCCTGATTTTGATGATGTACATCCTGTTCCATGACATACTAATATATGCTTTTCTCTTGTATCTGATTTTGTATTTACTCTTAATTCTAGTTCTTTTCTTTTTTGTGCTCTTATTTTATTTATTTCTTCTAAAGTTTTCATTGAATTTCTCCCTTCATAGATGATTTCCAATTATATATAAGGGGGATTTTGAGTCTTGGCCCCTTAATTTCTTATTTTTGTAACAATGAATCTAAAACTTCATCTAATTTTTTAACAGTTGCTTTTCCATAAACTTCTCCATTAACTGTAAATACAGGAGCTAAACCACAAGCACCTACACATCTTGTTTTATCAATAGAAAACATTCCATCTTCTGTTGTTTGACCTGGCTCTATTTTTAATCTTTCTTGTAATCTATCTAATATTTTTTGAGAACCTTTTACATAGCAAGCAGTTCCTAAACAAACAGATATTGTATATTTTCCTTTTGGTTCTAATGTAAATCTTGAATAAAAAGTGATAACTCCATATATTTCTGCCATTGGTATTTTTAAGAATTCTGATATTTTCTTTTGAGCTAATTCTGGTATATAACCATATTCATCTTGAACTTCATTTAAAATTTGAATTAAATTATCTTTTACTGGTAAATAAGTTTCAAAAATTTTGTCCATAAAATCTTCTATCATTTTGCTGTTACATGTTTCTTTTTTATTATCTGACATATGTTTTGCCTCCTATAATAATATATATTTTATTAACTATTGGAATTATATCAAAACAAAAAAATTTATACAATATATTTTTGTTTTTTTATGCTGAAAATATAAAAAAAGACCCCGGGCCCGTAGGTTATCCGAGGTACGATCTACTATAGATAGATTTTTATGTAATGGAGCTCTTTCTTCTACTACATCTAGAATACTTCCAAAGTCTTTAATTCCTTTTGCAGAAAGTGTTTTTATAGGACCTGCTGAAATAGCATTTACACGTATTCCATCTTTTCCTAAATCTCTAGCTAAATATCTAATACTAGCTTCTAAAGCTGCTTTTGCAACTCCCATTACATTATATCCTTCTATTGATTTTTCTGAACCATAATTTGGCAATTCCACCTATAATTGATTTATCATCACCAAATGCTCTATCTCCATGTAATTCAATAAAATTTGTAAATATTTGATTTATATAATCTAATGATTTTGGTCTTTCTGATTTTCTTGCAATTAAAACTCTATCCCATGCTGATATTGTCTTTGATTTCATTTTATCACTTCCCTTCATTTGCAAATTGTAAATCACAATTCTATTCTAAAACTATTTATGCAATTTTATAATCTCATACAAAGTTTCCTTCATTTCTTTCCTATTAACAATTTTATCAATAAAACCATGTTCAAGTAAAAACTCCGCACTTTGAAATCTATCTGGCAATTTTTGTTTTATAATTTCCTATTGGAGTTATTGCTCCTAAACCTGTTATTACAACTCTTCTTTCCATTTTTAATTTTTAAAATTTGTATTTATTTAAAATTTATGTTATAATTATGTTATAAAACGAACCAAGGAGGACATTTTTAATGAATGAAAAACTCACACGAAAACAGATGCTTGAAGGCTTGAAAGCTTCTATTTTGGGACAACTGAATGTGTCACGGCTTATCAAAAACACTGATAAAGATTTCACTTTATCAGTTCCAATAGTTGAAGGTTCCAACATTGGAATTGATGACGTTATAAGCATTCTTAATGAAATTTATGAACCACAACAAGTTCCTGAAATAGTTGCAGTTAATACATTCAGCAGCATTGGTACCAACTCAACAATTTTAATTCAGTTGAGAAAAAAATAGTTTTTCATTGCTGGGGAGAGGTATATCTTCCCAGTTTTTCTTTTTTACATTAACATTCCACCATCAACATTAATTACTTGACCTGTTATATATGTATTTTCTTCACCTGCTAAAAAGTAAACTGTATTAGCAACTTCTTCAGCACTTCCCATTCTTTTTAATGGTATTTGTGTATTTATATTTTCTTTTACATTGTCACTTAATACTGATGTCATATCTGTATCTATAAATCCAGGAGCTACGCAGTTTGCTAATATGTTTCTACTTGCAAGCTCTTTTGCTATACTTTTTGTAAATCCTATTATTCCAGATTTAGAAGCGGCATAATTACATTGTCCTGCATTTCCTGATACACCAACAACTTTTTAGTAAATTTTTAATACTTTTTACTGCTTCAGTTACTGCATATTTGTATATTTCTTTTCCATCCATTTTTATATTTTCATTTGATTTACTGACAAGTAAGTTTCCTTTTTGCCCTTCACTTTTAATAATTGATTCATATTGTTTATCTATTTCTGTTTTTTCTAGTAAGACTGCCCCTGCTCCATCTGATAAAATTATTGATGTTGATAAATCTGTTTTATCTGTAATTTTTGATAATATATCTACCCCAATAACTAAGGCTTTATTTACCTTTTCTATTGCAATATAACTTCTTGCTATGTCTATTGCATTTATAAATCCTGAACATCCCGCTAAAGTATCTAAACACATACAATTTTTGATATCAAAATGTTCTTGTATTTTATAAGATATACCTGGCATTAGTAAATTGGTTGATGCTGTTGCTACAATAATCATATCTACTTTATTTATATCTATTTGTGAGTTTTTTTCTATTAAATTTTGTACACTTTTTATAGCAATTTCTTCAATTGTTTCATCATCGGAATAGTATCTTGTTTTAATTCCTGTTCTTTTATAAATAAAGTCTTCTGTTATCTTTAGTTCATTTGCAATTGTTTTGTTATCTACTTTTTTTGATGGTAAATAACTTCCAGTTGCAACTATTTTTATGTTTTTCATATTCACCTCTAAATTATATTTTCTAAAGTTTTTATAAATCTTTGTATTATTTCTTGTTTGTCAAATTCTTTTCCAGTTTCTTTTTTTAGTGATGTTGCTATATTTTTATTAGAGCCTGTAAACCAACTTCTTCCTTTTGTTCCTATTCCTCCAGTTTGTCTTTCTGCTATTATTACTGTTTTTTCTTTGTATTGCTGTTGATTTTCTTTTAAATATTTGTGTGTGGATTCAATTTTTTCGTATTCTTCTATTGTCAAAACTTTCCTCCTAAAATTCTTTTTGTAAATTTTATAATATTTTTTTTGTTTTTTTGTATTGTTCCGAACGGTCAGTTTTTTTGAGGAGGGATTTAGGGACGTTCTTTAAAATCCAAAAAACTTTAGACTTATTTCTAAATCTAAAGTTATTTTTCTAAATTTTTTCTACATAAATTTTATACATATAGTTCTTTTATTATTTTATTCGGTATATTAAATCTCTAACTGGTAACATAGCTTAAATCATTATCTATTTTTTTAGTATAACTTTTAGTTTGTCTATTTATTTGAAATATGTATATTTTCTACTTTAGCATTCAATTCTCTCGAAATTATATTTTGAATCTTTGCAACCTCCTCTGTATCTAATTGTTCATCTTCAACAATAACACTTACACTTTCTCCATTAACAAAAATTACTACATCATCAAAACCTTTAGTCTTTATTAAATTTTCACAAATCATGATACTATTTTTAACATTGTTTATTTTTTTGATTTCTTCAGAAGCAGATTGCTTTTGAGTTTCCAAAGAATTGTTACTATTTAAAATATTCTCGTAAGTCTCTAACATTTGTGAATACATAGTATCTCTGTCTAATTTTGATGTTGAAAAATAATCTTTATCATTTTTGGAAACACTGCTACTTGTAGATACTGTATTATTACTATTTGTCTCATCACTTTCTATCATATTATTTTCTACTAATGAATTAATAGTTGATTCCTGCTGGTTAAAATCTTCTTCACTAACAACATTACTGCTAACTAATTGAGCATCCCCAATATTAGCAATTTTGTCTAATTCTTCTTCTGAACTTGCTGTTTGAACAGCACTTTTCAAATCCCCGTTTGCTGTAAAATTCAAATAGCCTGCTACAACTAGCATTAAAGCAATTACATAAATTACAACTTGATTTTTCTTAAATAATTTCATAAATAAATCTCCCTTCTTATTTGAAATAAGATCGGTTCCAAATGGACATTTTGTCCAAAAAGAACCGTCCCTTTTGGACATGGTCTCTATTGTGACATTTCAAAAACCTGAATTTTGTGTGTTGCAAGTCCTGTTGCCGCTTCTACTGCTTGAATTATGCTTGTTTTGATATTAATATTTGATGCACCTTTTGCTGTAATTATTGCACCTTCTATTTTTGGTTCTACTGTTTTTTGAACAATTGGTGTTTTGCTTCCACTATCTTCCTGATATACAATTTCTTTTTGCGAATCTGTTTCTTCTACTTTTCTTACACCACCGGATGTGTCTGTTTCTTCTGTTACACTTGTTTTTGAATTTTCATTATACATAGCAACAGTTTCACTTGATTCAGAATAATTAATAAATACTTTTACATTACCTACACCATTTATATTACTGAGTATTTCTTCTAATCTTTCTTCTAAATTGTTACTATTTGTTCCATTTTTGCTATTATTAGAACTTTTATTATTTTGACTACTTTGCGTAGTTGCTAATTGTTTTCCCGCTGTATTTGTCAAAGTTTTATTTGAGCTTTTGCTACCATTCCATATATAATTAATTATTACAATTGTAATTATTAAAATAATTACCAAAAACACCATATTTTCTATTTTTTTCTTATTATTCCCTTGTTTTTCACCTTCACCTTGATTTTTGCTTATCATTGCTTTTAGCTTATCTTTAAACATTTTTCACTCACCCCATATTCACTTATTAACAAGTCTTTTATAATTTTGATATCTGTTTTGGTTATATTTGTTGATGCTTCTCCTTGCTGTTCTTCATCATTTTCTTTGTTTTTAGAAATACTGATATCTATTTTTTGAATCTTTTGAACTTCTGTAACAATTTTATCTTCTATTGTATTTTCTTGCTTCTCTTCATTTTGACTTGTTTTTCCACTAATTTTTAAAGTTATTTTTTCAATACCACTATCATTTTGTGATTTTTGTGATATATGTGCAACTACCTTGCAACTTTCTACTTCATAACCTTTTTCTTCAATTTTTTGGGTAATATCTTTTTCAAGTTCTTCTTTATATATTTGGTTTAATCTATTATCCATTGAAGTCTGGTCTACTTCTTCAGTTATACTTGATCTTGTTTGTGTTCCTTCTATATAAGAATTAAAATCTATATTATTCAAATTAAATTTGCTACTATTTTCTATAAACGGTGATATTATGCTGAATAATATGTACAACCCCATAACCATTTTTACATATTTTTTTGTCTTGTTATTAGGAAGAATCATTTCTAAAATTGAAACAATAATTAAGGCTAATGCTAAATTCTTTACCCAAGAACTCAAAAAATTTATCATTTGTCTCCCCTCGCTATCTAAACATCATACCTGAATTTGACATTTTTACTAATAAAGTTGTCCCAATTATAACCATAAAAGCTACAGTTACTAGAATTGCCAGTAAAATTTTAAAAATATCTGCAATTTGGTCTAATAATTTTACGATTTTTGCATCTGCAATTACTTCACTTATACTTGCTACTAATTTATAGGAAATAGTCAAAACCGATAACTTAAGAATTGGCAAAATACATATTCCAATAATAATTATTACTCCCAAAAATCCAACTGCATTTTTTAATATAACACCACAACCTAAAACACTATCTATTACATCACCTAAAATTTTTCCAACCACTGGTACAGCTGAACTAACAATTGTTTTAGCTGTTTTTGCTGTTATTCCATCTACTGAACTTGCAAGTGTTCCCTCTAATGAAACAACTCCTACAAATATCGTTAATATTAAACCTAAAAACCAAATAGTACTTGACTTTAAAAATTTTGCTATTTTTTCAACTTGAAGATTATCAGATATTTTAGATATTATGCTAATTGATGTAATTATCAAAATTATTGGTATTAATATATCTTGAATAAAATTGCCTATAAAATTTATCATAAATAAGATTATAGGTTCTAATATACTTGTTGTAGTTATACTTCCTGTGTACAGCATTAACGATATTAAAACAGGTATTAATGTATTCATAAATCCTACTAAATTAATAGTTGTTTCTTTTACCAAATTTATAATATCCGAAAAATTACTCATTATAATAGTTACTATTGCTATATATTGTACATAATATATGAGTTTTGAGATATTATCATTTTCCAAACTTTCACTAATCGATTTTAAAATGCTATGTATTATTATAATTGCCAGAATACTTATTAAGCTTTTTATTCCAGTTTGTACTTCTTTACCAAGCAAATTTAATATTTTTTTATATATTGTAGAGTTATCTATTTCTCCTTTTATCGCCGAGTTTAGTATATTGTTTATATCTATATCTTTAAAAAACTCACCTGTGTATTTTTTCGAATTTTCAATAAATGAACTTATTCCAAAAGTTTCTTGCTGGCTTTGTATTGTATTTTCATCTATATCACTGCAATAAGAAGTGGTAGTTTTTGATATAATTGATATAACTATTATTATTCCTAATGCGATGTCCCAGAAGGGACGGTTCTTTTTGGGACACATTTGACCTCCTTCTTGTCCAAAATGTCCAAAAGGGACGTTTCTTTTTGGACATTTTGTCCAATTGGGACAGATCTTATTCTTTTATGTAAATTCATGGCAAAATTTTAAGTATAATCTCTAGCATGCTCGAAATTATAGGTATTGACATTGATATAATTATTATTTTGCTCCCAAGTTCTATTTTACTTGCAATAGCTGCCTCTCCCGAATCTTTACATATACTGACTGCAAATTCTGAAAGAAAAGCTATTCCTGTTATTTTTATTAATAAAGCTATAAACTGTGTATTTATAGAAAATTTACTTTGAATTGACTCTATTAAGTTTATTATCCCTGTTAATCTATCCATTACTAAAAATAACATTAGTACACCTGTTAAAATACTTATAAATATTGCATATTCTGGTCTATATTGTTTTAGCATTATTATTATGATTAAAGCAATTAGAGCAATTCCTATTATTTTTATAATTTCCATTATCTTATGTTCTCCTTAAAACTGTTTTTTTCCTCCGTCTCTAAAACAGTTTTTATAAATTAAACAATGTTCTTACAGTGTCAAATAATCCACTTATTTCTTTTATAACCATTGTTAAAACTATAACTAACCCAGCAAGAGTTGTCATCATTGCTTGATCTTCTCTTCCTGCTCTTACTAAAACTTGATATAATACTGCTACTAAAATTCCTATTGCAGCTATTTTAAATAATAAATCTATACTCATAAAATAAAATTCCACCCTTTCATTTTTCATTTATACAATTTTAAGATGTGTCCCAATTGGACATTTTGTCCAAATAGAACTGTCCCTTTTGGACATTTTAGACATTATATTAATATAATCACAATTGCTAACCCTATTGTCATTCCTAATTTTTGATATAGTTTTTCATTCTTATTTTTTTCCTCTTGTGCTTGTCTAATTTGTTCTTCTAAAAAACTTTCTGTTATTTCAATTTGACTCAACTGTCCTTCTATATCAGTTGTGCCGTAATAGTTTAGAAAGTGTTTTTATAGCCTGCTTGTCCTCTTTATTTAAATTACCTGAAAATCCATCTACTGCTGTTTCCCACGCTAAAGCTGCTGTTTCGTTTTGCATATTTTCTGTTGCTTGCTTAAATAGCTTTGATATATTATAGTTTGTGTTTTTTGATATTTCTCCAAATATTTCTGGTATTGGCTCATATGTAAATTTTATTTTTGATTTGAATATGTTTAATGCATTTTTTATTTCTTCTAATTCTTCTAGTCTGTCTCTATATTTTTGTGATATGTACTTTCCAATTAAAGCTGATATTATAAATACTAAAAAAAGCATACAATACTTTATAATTTGCATTTTACTTCTCCTTGAAATTTATTTTCTATATTATATGCTTTGAATTTTATTTTAGAACACGATTTTTTCTACAATATGAATATTATGTCAAAATGTTGATTTTTACCTCTATATATAGTATAATAAACATATATTTATGTGAAGAAAGGAGCATTATATGCAAGCAGAAAAATTTAAAGAAATTCATTCTAAATATAATTTTGATTTTAAATACGACGCACCTAATATGGAACAATTTGAATCTTTTTTGTATTCATTAGAAGAAATAGATGCAGATCATTTGAAGTATTTTAATAATCGGTATATATATGATGGCAAAATTGTCTGGAGAAATTGGTAAAGCTATTGAAGAATTAATTGATATTTTACCTATTGATGATGCTATTGCAAAAATGCGTAATATATATACAATTCTTGACGACAAAAATACTAATCAAATGGAATATGGAGAAGAAGTAGTAAAATTATTAGATGAATTAAAAAATGAAAATATTGAGAGGTAATTAAATGTTTTTTTTAAAATCACCATTTAAACCAACAGGCGACCAGCCACAAGCAATAGAATATTTATCAGAAGGAATTAAGCAAGGCAAAAAATTTCAAACTCTTTTAGGTGTTACAGGCTCACGGAAAAACTTTCACAATGGCAAATATAATTGAAAAAGTGCAAAAGCCAACTCTTGTACTAGCTCACAACAAAACACTAGCTCGGACAACTATATTCAGAGTTTAAAGAGTTTTTTCCAGAAAATAATGTTGAATATTTTGTAAGCTATTATGACTATTATCAACCTGAAAGCTATATCCCCTCTTCTGATACTTATATAGAAAAAGATGCATCAATAAATGATGAAATAGACAAACTACGCCATTCAGCAACAGCATCATTATTTGAAACTAGAGATGTAATAATTGTTGCTTCTGTTTCATGTATTTATGGATTAGGAGACCCTATCGACTATGAGCATATGATAGTTTCTTTAAGACCTGGTATGCAAAAATCTCGTGAAGAAATAATGAAGAAATTGATTAATATGCAATATTCTAGAAATGAGATAGATTTTAAAAGAGGTACTTTCCGCGCCAAAGGCGATATTCTGGAAATTTATCCATCTGACCAAAGTGAATCTGCTATTCGTGTAGAGTTTTGGGGTGATGAAATTGAAAAAGTACAAGAAATTAATCCTTTAACAGGTAAGGCAATAGCTGAAAGAAAGCATGTTATGGTATTCCCTAATTCCCACTATGTAACAACTTCTGATAAAATGGAACGTGCACTTGTTACTATTGATGAGGAATTACAAGAAAGAATAAAATATTTTAAAGACAATAATAAATTAATAGAAGCTCAAAGAATTGATGAGAGAACAAATTTTGATATGGAAATGATGAAGGAAACTGGTTTTTGTCAAGGTATAGAAAACTATTCAAGACATATAAGTGGAAGACCTGCTGGTTCTCCCCCATTTACTTTATTTGACTATATGCCAAAAGATTTCTTATTATTAGTAGATGAATCACATGCTACAATTCCTCAAGTTAGAGCAATGTATAATGGAGACCGCGCTCGTAAAGATTCTTTGGTTAATTATGGATTTAGATTACCTTCAGCTTATGATAATAGACCTTTAAAATTTGAAGAATTTGAACAAAGAATAAATCAAGCTATTTTTGTTAGTGCTACACCTGCAGATTATGAAAAAGAACATTCAAAAGAAAATGTTGTTGAACAAATCATTAGACCTACTGGACTTTTAGACCCTAAAATTGAAGTTAAACCAGTTACTAATCAAATTGATGATTTAATTGAACAAATTAGAATTAGAGTTGAAAAGCATGAAAGAGTTTTAGTTACAACTTTAACTAAAAAAATGGCTGAAGATTTAACTTCTTATTTGCAAAGTTTAGATATTAAAGTAAATTATATGCATTCAGATATAAAAGCTTTAGAAAGAATGGAAATTATAAGAAATTTAAGACTTGGTGAGTTTGATGTTTTGGTTGGTATAAATCTTTTAAGAGAAGGTTTAGATATTCCGGAGGTTTCATTAGTTGCAATACTAGATGCTGACAAAGAAGGGTTCTTGCGTTCAGAGCGTTCTTTAATTCAAACTATTGGGCGTGCTGCTAGAAATACTGATGGTACTGTTATTATGTATGCAGATGAACTTACTGATTCTATGGAAAAAGCAATTTCTGAAACTAATAGAAGAAGGAAAATTCAAGAGGAATATAATTTAAAACATGGTATTACACCAAAAACTATTCAAAAATCTGTTAGAGATACTATTAGTATTACTAAACAAGAAGATATTGGCGTTGAATTTAAAATGGAAAATTCTGATGATATTAAAAATACTATTAACGAATTGACTGATGAAATGCTTAAATTTGCTGCTTCTATGGAATTTGAAAAGGCTGCTGAAATTAGAGATAAAATTAAGGAATTGGAAAAATTATTATAAGAACAAAAAATATAAAATTAAAAGTAGGGTACCTCAAAATACGAGGTACCCTTTAAGGAGTTTAGGACACGAAACGCAACTACTATTCGCAGTCGCAAGAACGAAATTCCTTTTGGTTGTAAAAAGCAATTTCGCGTATCATATTTCTTGTAGGATTGTTTTGAGGATAACATGTTGCTTTTTCATCTCCAAAGAATTTGGTTGTTTCAGCTTCGATCCTCTCTATCACTTTTTCAATACTTGTAAGCGAAGGATCATCGCGAAGTGACTCAAAAGAAACCGTTGCATATCTTCTCTCTCTTTTGTCCCTTGAGACAATTTTGAATTCACTACCTTCGGCGATGATGTCATATTTGCCTGCTACCACATAATAACTTGTTGTTTTTTTGATTGTAACTCTAACTTTACTGGTTGAAATATCTTTGATTTCAACCTTCAGGTCAGTATGTGTTTTCTGAAGATACTTTGAAATTCTTTTAGCATCTTTTCTAAAAACAAGATTCCATGTTTCCTCTTTCTCCGGTCCATTTAAGAAATGTTCTAATTCATCATAAAACCGGTCCATTCTAGAAATCCCTTCTAACATATTTTACCCTCCTTATAAAACGGTGTTGTTTCTAATATATTATAAACTTTTTTTTACAAAAAGTCAACATAAATAAAGCTTTTTTCTAATCACCTAAATTAATTCCTATACTTCTAGCAGTTTTTACTAAATCATCATCCATTGTAACTTTTCTTTGGTTACTTACAGTTGTATTTCCAGAAACAGCACCAATTTCTTTATTTTCACCTACAACATTTTCTAATGATGCATAATCTATTTTCCCATCTTTAATAACAACTAGATTTCCGAACTTTCCTTCTATAGCTAATCTCATAGCAGCTGTTCCATATTTTGTTGATAAAACTCTATCAAATGCTGTTGGTGTTCCTCCTCTTTGCATATAGCCTAATGTTGTATTTCTTGCTTCTAAACCTGTTAATTCTTGTAATTGTTTTGCAACAACTGGTCCAATTCCTCCAAGTTTTGTATTATCTACACCTTTTCCATTATCTCTAGTTCCCTCTACAACTATGTCTCCACCTTTTTGTTTAGCACCTTCTGCTACAACAACTACACTGAAATTTTTGCCTCTTTTTTGCCTATTTTTTATTTTTTCAGCAACTCTATTTATATCATATGGTATTTCTGGAATTAAAGCAACATCTGCTCCACCTGCTATTGCTGATTCTAATGCTATCCATCCAGCATATCTTCCCATAACTTCTAATACCATTATTCTATGATGTGTCTCACCTGTTGTATGAAGTCTGTCAATAGCTTCCATTGCAACAGATACAGCTGTATTATATCCGAATGTTATTTCTGTACATGCAACGTCATTATCTATTGTTTTTGGAACACCTATTACATTTACACCTTTTGTTGTAAAATCTCTTGCTGATTTTTGTGTTCCATCTCCTCCTAGTGTAAATATGCAATCAAATCCATCTTTTTTAATATTTTCAACACACACATCTGATAAATCTTTATATTCTACATTTCCATTTTCATCTACAACTTTGTAATTAAATACATTTGCATTTGTAGAAGAACCTATTATTGAACCACCTTTTGGTAAAATACCTTCTGCATTTCCATCTTCTGCTGTGCTTAATTTTTCATACTCGTTTTTTAATAAGCCATTATACCCATCAATAAAGCCATAGCACTCTACTCCATTATTTTCGGCAGTTTTTACAATGCCTCTTATTACGGCATTAAATCCTGCTACATCTCCTCCATTTGCTAATATTGCAACTTTTTTAATCATTTTATTTTCCTCCTTCGGTGTCCCATTGGGGACGGTTCTTTTTGGGACATGCTCTCCTTCTTTTTTATTTATAATATTCCAAGAAGAACCATCCCTGTTGGGACATTTACCCAATTAATTTTTTTATATCTTCATCATCTTTTAGTTCTTTGCTTAAAAATTGATATGCTCTTTTATCTTGTTTAATAGCAATTTCAGCTATTTCTTTATCACTTCTTAAACGCAAACTTGCATATTTTACAATTAAACCTTTATTTTCTACTGCAGCTTTTACAACTTCTTTGTCATCTCTTAATTTTTCACTTGCATAGTATAAAGTTTGTCCATATGTTTTTACACTTGCCATTATAACATCTTTATCAGCTTTTAGTCTTTCTGAAGCATAACAAGCTGTCCATGGTGCTCCGTTTATTGCAAGTAACATTATTTCTTTATTGTCTTTTAGTCTATCAGATACAAATTCCATTGCTTCTCCATCTTGTTTTAATGCTTCTGTTACAATTTCTTCATCATCCTGAAATTCTGAAATTGCAAATTCTAAAAGTTTTCCTTTAGTTTTTACTGCTTGTAGTACATATTCTCTATTGTCTCTGTTTGCTTTCATTTCTGTTACATCTGGATCTTCCATTATTAATTTTCACCTTCTTTAATGCTTATTTTCTTTGCTATTAATGCTTTTATTTTTATGCCTTGCTCTGAAAACATTTTTTCATGTTCTGTTTCAATATTATTTTCAAATATTGGCTCACTATGTAAGTCATATGTTTTTGACATTATTTCAAATCCGCTTTCTTGAAAATATCCTAGACTTGAATTAAATAAGTCATCATCATCTGTTTTAAAATAAACTTCTCCATTTTCAGCTAAAAATTGTCTATATTTTTCTAGTTGCCTTGTATGTGTTAATCTCTTTTTTCTATGTTTTCCTTTTGGCCACGGATTACAAAAATTTATATATATTCTTTGTATATTATCTTGTTCATTTAAAATCATTAATATTCTTTCTATATCAAATCTTGTTAAAACAATATTTTCTGGCTCTATATTTTTTTCTTGATAAATTTGTTCTACATTTCTTTTTGCTAGTCCTAACATTGCATCTACTAAATCTATTGCAATATAATTTATTTCTAAATTACTTGATGCTAAATTTGCTATAAATTGGCCTTTCCCACATCCTAATTCAAGATGTAATGGATTTTCTGGATTTTTGAAAAATTCTTTCCATTTTCCTTTCCATTCTTCTGGATTATCTATATAAAATTTGCTTGCTTCTAGTTCTGGTCTTGCCCATTTTTTGTATCTTATTCTCATATTTTTCCCTTCGCTTGCCATGTTTTTTTATAAATTTGTTCACTTGAATTATATACATATTTTCTTAAAAAGTAAAGAAATTTTTCGTTATAGTCCATTATTTATTTTAAACATTCATTATTTCTTCTTCAGTTTCATATAACATTTTATATTCTTCACTTGTATTAATTAACTCTTTATGCGTGCCTGTTGCAATAATTTTATGATTATGTAATAGAAATATGTTGTCAGAATCAACTATAGTGCTTAATCTATGAGCAACTATTATAACAGTATGTTCTTTAGATAATTCTTTTATTACTTTTTTTATTTTTTCTTGATTACTATTATCTAGAGAGCTTGTAGCTTCATCTAATAGTATAATTTTAGATTTCTTTATTAACGCTCTTGCAATAGAAATTCTTTGTTTTTGCCCGCCACTTAGTATAACACCATTTTCTCCAACTAAAGTATCATAACCATCTTTCATTGCAATTATATCATCATGTATTTGAGCTTTTTTACACATTTCAATTATTTCTTCATCTTTTGCTTCTGGTTTAGCTAATCTAATATTTTCTTTGATAGATAAATTAAAAATATATGGTGATTGAGAAACCATAGAAACATTATTTCTAATTGTCTTTTCTGAAAGTTCATCAATATCATTATTATCAATAAATATTGTTCCATTATTTACTTCATAATTTTTTTCTATAAGTTTTAGTATTGTAGATTTGCCTTCTCCACTCTTTCCTACAATAGCAACCATAGTGTTAGGTTTTATTTCTAAATTCAAATTTTCAAATAATTCTTTATTGTTGTAACTAAATCCTACATCTTGAAATTTTATATTTCCTTTTACATTATTTAATTCAATATTTCCATATTTTCCTTTGCTAAATGTATTATAATTAATTATATCAAAAACTCTTATTGCAGACACTTTTCCATCAGCAAATTTTTCTCTTATTTCTGATATATAATCTATAAGATTTAGTACTTTATTTTTATATAAAAATATTATTAAAAAAGAACTTATTTGTAATGTATTATTTGTTATAAAATAAACTGAAAGAATAATAAATATAAAGTCTAATATATGTTGAAAGGCCTTAATCCATCTATTCCAAGTTCTTCTTGTATGGGTCTTTTTTATATCATAATTTATTGCATCTTTTTGTTTGATATTTATTTTTTCTAATAAAATATCTTTCATATTTAAATTTTGAACTTCTCTGATTCCTCTTATTACATCTGTATATATGCCTACTACTTCTTCATCTTTTTCTTTATATTTGGCTTTAACATTTTTATAATAAAATAATTTTTTAGAAGTTAAAATATATACTAATATTATATTTAGTATTAAAAATAGCCCAAGATATATATTAAGATAAAATACATATAATATAAAACTTAAATTTAAAATAATGCCTGATAAATCATCTGTGATATAATCAAATAATTCTGAAAGTTCAGATGTGTCTTTATTTAATCTTGAAATAAAAATACCAGAATTAGTATTGTCAAAATTTTTTAATTCAAAATTAGTTAGACTTTCCATCATATCATGTTTTAAATCAAAATTTACTTTTCCATTGAGTTTTAAAACCGCTCTTGACCATAGATTTGTAACTATTTCAATTACAATTCGTAATATCATAATGAAAAGTGCAATTTTTAATATATTCATCTTATCAAAGTTTTCAAAATATCCTAACATTTTTCCTTCATATATAGGTGAAAGTAAGGATATTCCTGCATATCCTAAGCTTAATATTATAACTGCGATACATAAAAATTTATATTTTTTATAATATTTAAATAATTCTATCAGACTTTTGGTATCTTTCTTCATTTTTATTCTTCCTTTATTAATTTTTTCAGGTCTTATTATATCAGTAATATTTGGATTTCACAATAGTATGGATATTTTTAGTGAAAAAAATTGTATTTTTTATTGGTAAATGATAAAATTATATTACAGTTCAGTCTTAATTTTATAGAGTAGTTCTAAATGTTGATATATTAATATTTTGCAGCAAAAGACCCAATGGTAGACCCTAGCTATGTTTTTTGCAAAAATATTCATATATCAACATTTAGAACGGCTAATTTATATGCAAATCTAATTATAAAAAAATTTTAAGGAGTTTTTATGCAACTAAAATATATTATAAAAAATAATGAATTAAGTATAAATCAAATATTACAAAATGAGCTAAACATATCTTCAAGACTACTTTATAAGCTAGTTAAAAATGAACGAATTTTATTAAATGGAAATATTTGTGATACAAGAAATTATGCTAATTCTGGAGATGTATTAGTAGTAGATTTTGATTATGAAGAAGATAATGCTAATATTATTCCTACAAAAATGAATTTAGATATTGTTTTTGAAGATGATTGGCTAATTGTAATAAATAAGCCTACTGGTATTGCAGTTCATCCATCAATTTTGCATTATTCAGATTCTTTATGTAATGGTATTAGATTCTATTTTGATTCTATTAGATTAAAGAAAAAAATTAGGCCTGTAAATAGACTTGACTTAAACACTTCTGGGCTAGTTGTTTTTGCTAAATGTGAGTATATTCAAGAATGTTTGATTTCTCAAATGAAAGATAATTTGTTTAAAAAAGAATATCTAGCTTTTTGTAAAGGAATTTTTGAAAATAAATCTGGAATTATTAATTTACCAATTAGTAGAAAAGATAATAGTATTATTGAAAGATGTATATCAAGAAATGGTCAACCTTCTGTTACTCATTATGAAGTTTTAAAAGAGTTTAATAATTATAGCTTAGTTAAATGTGTTTTGGAAACTGGTAGAACTCATCAAATTAGGGTTCATATGTCTGCTATTGGACATCCTTTAATTGGTGATTCTTTATATGGCTCTATTTCTGATTTTATTGATAGACAGGCTTTGCATTGCTATAAATTGCAATTTGTACATCCTATTACTAAAAAATTTATGGATTTTTGTGGTGAGATACCACTAGATTTTAAAAAATTAGAAGAGTAAATCTATAAGCCGGGTTCTGTCATTTAAAATAGTCATTTATCTAGGATATATATTGCTATATATCTCAAGCCACGCAATTCAAGAAGGTGCCGAGCAGGCTTAATCTTCTTTGTTAGGTGTTGCTCCAGATGGGGTTTACACTGACCTTCTATGTCACCATAGAAGCGGTGAGCTCTTACCTCGCCTTTTCACCCTTACCTAATTTGGCGGTTATTTTCTGTTGCACTTTCCTTAGGGTCGCCCCCACTAGACGTTATCTAGCATCATTGCTCTATGGAGCCCGGACTTTCCTCTCGTAGTTCCTTTCGGAATTTACCAGCGACTATTCAATTTACTCTATTTGAAATTATATCATATATTTTGCAATTCTTCTAGTAAATTTTTATATTTTATTAAAAAAACTTCCTTATCTTTTAATGTTACAGCATTTTGTAAGTCATTTGTCATAACATACACTTTATTTATATTATATTGATTTCCTCTTTCTTTGTTATCTAAATTTGTAATAATCTTTGTAAATTCCTGTGTTGCGCTATTAATGTTGTCATAAATAGTATCCCATTCTTCTTTATCTAAAACACTATATGCTTTGAATATATAATTTTTTGTTTTTATTATTGTTTTTTCTTTTCCATCTTCTGTGCAATTTTCTACAAATTTTGGTAAATAATCATACAAAATTGATAATTCTTTTAAACTCTCTTCTTTGTTTTCATCTTTAACTGCCTTTGTTAGATTATCATATTCTTTGTTAAAATTTGCAATATCTTGCTGATTTGTTGAAGTTTGATATAAATCAAGAGTCATTGGATAAAGAGATGTGTATATTTTTTCAACATCATTTTTTATTTGTTTCCAGTCAATTTCTGTGCTTTCTGTTAGTACTCCTATTTCTTCTAATTTATATTGTTTATTATCTTCTGATGTTTCAGAACTTTCTGACTTTTCTGATTTTCCAGAGTTACTTCCTCCATTACTATTAGATTTTTGGCTTGAATTTGATGACTGATTTTCATCATCTTCTTTTTTTATTTCAGTTGATGAAATTTTATAATTTTCAAAACTTATATTATTAAATTGATTAAATAAATTTTGAAATTCATTTTCTAAATGTTTTACTTCTGATAAAGTTTTTTCTTCTAGACTTTCATTTGATTTATTTTTTCCAGAAACTTTATAAATAAAAAATCCTGATAGCAAAACAATCAATATTAAAGCTATATATGCAATTTTAGTGTATTTTTTCAAAATATAACCCCCATTTATAAATTTATCTATTATCTATTATTATCAAATTTATCCAAACTATTCTAAATTTATTTTTTAGGTATATTTTTAAAATTAGATAATATAATAAATAATAAATGCATAAAATGGGAGATAATTATGGTTTCTGTTAATTTATATAGTGAAAATTCAAAAGAATTAGAAAGATTTTTAAGTTCCTTTTATAATTCTTCTTTTAATATAAATAATGTTTTAAATTGGGAGCATAAATATGAAAATCCGATTGAAATTACTGAAATAATTGGTGCTCTTGTTGATAATTTCGAGGATTTTAAAATTATGATGTGGGTTTCTTTAGATAAGGGGGTTTATATTCATGTTACTGAAGAAAATGCTGATGGATTAATTAGATATTTGTATGAAAGATTTCCGTATTAAAAATCGGGATTGAAGACCTCGCCCCCAATCCCGATTTTTTTATTCATCTTCTACTTCTAAATGTTGGACAGTTTCATCATGGTTTTCGTCAACATCAGATTCTACTGCAACAGTTTTTTCTAAGTTTGATTTTTCTTCCTCATTTTGTTTTTCATTGTCATTTGAAGTTTGATTTTCATTATTTGATTCTTCAACAATTTCTACTTCTTTTGCTGGTTCTTCTTTAATTTCTTCTTGTTTAGTTCCACATTTTGGACAGAATTTTACATCCTTTTCAATTTCTGTATAACAATTTGGACATTGTTTTTTGTCTTTTAATTCTAAACATTGTTTTAAAATTGAATCTATTTCATCACTTAAGCAATCAATTTTTGTACATTTTTCTTCTATTTCATTAGAAATGTCTTCTTTTTCTTCTTTTACATGATTTTCATAAACTCTTTTTCCAATGTCTTCATATATATCGTTAATTTCAGATTTTAGTTCTCCCATTTTCATTCTAAGTTTGGCTTCTTTTGCCAATTTTCCTGTTTTGTCTGCTGTTGCTTTATATGCTTCACTTGCTTTTTTTCCTAATTTATCAAAAAATTCCATATTTTTTTCTCCTTTCACTTGCTTCGCTTATTATAAATTAAAAATTTTTAATTTGCAAAAGCTAACAAATACTATAAATATTATTCCATATAATATTATATTTTATTCCATTTTTTTATCTCTTGTCATTAAATCTTTTACTGCTTCTTTTGGATCTAAATTTTTATAAAGAACTTTATATACTGTTTCTACAATAGGCATTTCTATGTTGTGTAATTTTCCAAGTTCATAAGCAACTTCAATATTATCAATACTTTCAATTACCATTCCTACTTCTTTTTTTGTATCTTCAAGTGACATTCCCTGTCCTATTAAAAATCCCGCTTTTCTATTTCTGCTATGTTCGCTCAAGCATGTTACTATTAAATCTCCAAGTCCACTTAATCCATAAAATGTTTCTTCTTTTCCGCCTAATTCTACACCTAATCTTGATATTTCTTTTAGCCCTCTTGTAATCAATGCTGCAAAACTGTTATCTCCAAGACCTATTCCAGCAGCTACACCTGCGCAAAATGCTATTATATTTTTTAATGCCCCACCTAGTTCTACACCTTTAACATCATTTGATGTATATATTCTCATTTTTTCTGACATAAATGCATCTTGTACTAATTTTAATATATTTTGATGTTTTGATGCTATAACTAGTGCTGTTGGTATTGCAACAGATACTTCTTCTGCATGGCTTGGCCCTGATAAAACACCTACTTTTGCTTCTGGCATTTCTTCTAGAATAACTTCATCTAATGTTTCTAGTGTTTCTTTTTCAAATCCTTTTCCACATATAATTATTGGTCTGTTTCCAACATATTGTTTATATTGCTTGAAAGTACTTCTTGTAAATTTTGATGGTGTAACATGTAGAATAAATTCACTATCTCTTATTACTTCTTCAAAATCTGTTGAACAATATATATTTTCTGGTAATACCAAACCTGGTAAAAATTTGCATTTCTTTTCATTGTTTATTAAATCTCTTTCTTCTTCCATAAAAGACCAAATTTTTACATTGTTTCCTAAACTTGCTAAATGTACTGCTAATGCAACACCCCAGCTTCCACTTCCTATTATTGCTATATTTTTCATATTTCATTCACCTTTCTTTAGTTTAATATATTTGTCAAACCTCTGACATCTGACTTCTGACCTCTGACTTCCGACCTCTAACATCTAACATCCAACCTCTAATTTTTCTTGCTAAAACTCAATTTATTTTCAGTTCCACTTAAAATTCTTTTTATATTTTCTCTATGATTATATAAAACAATTATTGCTAATATTACACTATATATAAAATAAACATTTCCATTTTTCCCTTCAGATAATACTGTATAATTTTGATTTATGAATAATGTTAAAACTGGAAATAAAATTGCTGCTGTGCAAGAGCCTAATGAAACCATTCTTGTTAAAGCCATTAAAACTATTGCAAATACTAAACAAATTAATCCTATTTGCCAGTTGCTCATAAGTAATACACCTAAAGATGTTGCAACACCTTTTCCTCCTTTAAATCCAAAGAATATTGGAAAAGTATGTCCTAAAACGACAGCTATACCTGCAATTTGTAAAAGTAATTCTCTATCTAAATTTTTAACAATATTTCCTAGAATTATTGCTAATCCTATTGAAACTACCCCTTTTAAAATATCACATATTAAAGTAATTAAAGCTGCTTTTTTTCCAACAGAACGCAACATATTAGTTGTTCCTGCATTTCCACTTCCCTTTTCTCTTACATCAAATCCTGCCATTTTTTTACTAATTATAATTGAAAAATTTACACTTCCTATTAAGTATGCAATTATTGCTACAATAATATAAGCTAACATATTAATTCCTCCCTTCATTTTTGTCCAAAAGGGACGTTTCTTTTTGGATAAAATGTCCAAAATTCCCCGATCTTATTTTAAGATGTGTCCCAAATGGACAAAATGTCCAAATAGAAACGTCCCTATTGGACATCTTTCTCATTTTTTTCTCTTGCTATAATTCTTACTGGTGTTCCTTCTAATCCAAATTCTTTTCTTATTTGATTTACCAAATATCTTTGATAAGAAAAATGGAATAGTTCTTTATTATTTACAAAAATAATAAACGTTGGTGGTTTTGTTGAAGCTTGTGTTCCATAATATATTTTTAGTCTTTTTCCTTTATCTGTTGGTGGTTGGACAATTGCTATTGCTTCATTTATTACTTGATTTAATACTGATGTTGATACTCTTAATGCATTTTGTTTTGCTACATTATTTATCATATCAAATAATTTATCTACTCTTTGCCCTGTTTTTGCTGATATAAAAATGATTGGTGCATATGATAAATATGATAATTTTTCATAAACTTCTTTTTTGTATTTTTCCAAAGTTCCTGTTGTTTTTTCATATTCATCCCATTTGTTCACAACTATGATTACACCTTTTCCTGCTTCGTGAGCCTCACCTGCAATTTTAGCATCTTGGTCTGTTACACCATCATTTGCATCTATCATCATTAAGCATACATCTGCTCTTTCAACTGCTAATAAACTTCTTTGAACACTATATTTTTCAATAGTTTCATTTACTTTACTCTTTTTTCTTATTCCTGCTGTATCTATTAAAAGATATTTTCCATGTTCATTTTCAAAAGGAGAATCTATTGCATCTCTTGTTGTTCCTGCAATGTTACTTACAATTGTCCTTTTTTCTCCTAATATTTTATTTATTAATGATGATTTTCCTACATTTGGTTTTCCTATTACAGCAACTTTGATTATTTCTTCATCATCTTCTAAATCATCTTTTTCAGGAAAATGTTCATATATGCTATCCAAAACATCTCCTATACCTAATGCATTTGTTGCTGATATCGGATGAGGTTCACCTATTCCTAAATTATAAAATTCATATGCTTCTTGACTGTCTTTTTCATAATTGTCTGCTTTGTTGCAAACTAGAACTATTGGCTTTCCTGATTTTTTGAGCATTAGAGCAATTTCTCTATCTGCTGCAGTCACACCTTGTCTTATATCTGTTAAAAATATAATTACATCTGCCATTGCTATTGCTAAATTTGCTTGCTCTCTCATTTGAGATAAAATTATATCATCTGAATCTGGTTCAATACCACCTGTGTCAACTAGTGTAAAGTTTCTTCCACGCCAATTTGTTTCTGCATAGATTCTGTCTCTTGTAACACCAGGTGTATCTTGAACTATTGATATTCTACTTCCAGCCAAATAGTTGAAAAATGTTGATTTTCCTACATTTGGCTTTCCTATTATTGCTACTATTGGTTTTGACATTTTACTTCCTTTCTCTTCGCTTCGCTTCGTTCATCGTCATCCAAAATTTTTTCAAAATTTTGTCTGCCAAATCTTGTCCCAAAAGGGACGGTTCTTTTGGAGACATTATCTTCCGGCCACCGCCGCCTCCGGCCTCCGGCCAAATCCTCCGCCACTAGAGAATCCACCGCCTGAACCTGAACCTGAAGAATATGCTGATGACATTGATGAACTTATTGCATTTGAAAAGCTTCTACTAAAGTCTGTATTTATCATTAAATTCATATATGTATATGTTGCTAAATTTGCTGTCATCATTTCATCAAAGTTTGGATATACTATTTTTAATTGTTTTATAACTTTATCAGCTATTCCAAATGCTGTTGCATATACTAAATATTTTTCCCATATTACTAATTCTGGAACTTCTCTTTTGTCTAGCATTGAAAAGTCTTCCATATATTTTTTCAAGCCTTTCCATTGTTCTTGCATATCTGTTCCTTTTTGTGTTAGAACATTTAATCTTTTTGCTATCTTTCCGCATAATATAGCATCAATTATAAATATAATAATTGGTATTACAAATAAAATTAGTGTAAAGCCAAACAAAAATATACTTGTAAATCCATATCCAAATTGTTTATTTTTATATTTTTTATATTCTTCTTGTTGTTCTTTATCTATAATTTGTTCAGATATTAGTTGATTATTAATTTTAGTATGAGTATTTTTTAATAAACTTTCTACTTTAGAAGGATGATTTTGAATATATTTTTCTAGTTCTTTTAGCGTTATATATTCTTTACCATTTGTTGCATTTTTCACAAAATTTAGTATATATTCTTCATCAGATTTTAGCTGTCCATTTGATTCCTTTAAAATAGATATTTTTACTACGTCTTTATTTTTTTCATTTTTTTCTTGTGATATTTCTATATATCCTTTTAAAGCTAAATCTAAAATAGTTGCTGAAAATACTTTTCCAAAATTGGTAGGTGTAAATTGATTTAAATTAATGTTCATAGTTTTTATAGCTTCTCCTGGAGTTGAATTTTCATCTGGTAAATCTCTATAATATTCTAGTTCTGTTGTTGGCTTATATTTGTTTAGTGTTTTTAAATATTTTTTATATTTTATTGTTTTTTTCAAATATACTATAATTAGAATTACATTAATGACAAGTATGATTATACGTACTAATCTTTCTATTGTTTCATTTCTTTTTCTTATAGCATTTGCTTCATCTGCCCATTTTGTTTCTTCATTAATAGCTGTTTGTAATATTTCTTTATTTTTTGTTCTTCCAGAATATGTTATAAGTTCTGTTGGAAATAATGTTCTTATTTCTACATATCTACCACTTCTAAAATTGTTTAATTCAAACTCAATTTTATTTAAATCTGTTGCATAAATTGTTCCATTTAAACCTTCTGTGTGTCCCCAAACTTTAATATCATCTTTATTTGAAACATTTGAAGGTAAATAAATTGTTCCTGTTATTTTATTTGCAGAAATTTCAAAATCTTTTCCTACAAATTGCCAATATAATTCTGAATAATCATTATATTTTGTTATTGCATCTTTTACTGTGTAAGATATTTCATATTTTCTTGTTCCTCTGCTATTATCTAATCCTACACCCCATCCTATTTCAAAATCACCATCATCATTTTTTGTTCCATAGTAATAATCTTTTTTTACATGATATGCCCAATTTTTATTATCTAAAAAATATTTATTTTGCCCATTTGTTATCTCTTTTACTGTTACATCTGTTATTTCAGAATATTTACTAGAATCAGTTTTGAATGATTTGTATAATGTGTTTGTCTCACTTATGTTTATATCCCATGTTTCTGTAACATCCATACTTCCATCATTATTTATTTGTGCTTTGAAATCTAGATTATTTAGACTTAGAGTTCCAGCATTTGATTTTACTGTACCTATTAATAAAAATGCTAATGCAAATACTAATGTGTACAGGATTTTTCTTGTATTTTTCATTGTTTTTCCCCTCTCATTTTTTTCATAATTATTTTACTACATTAAATTAGAAATTGCAAGGAATTTATTGACAATATTAAATCCTAAACATATAATGCTTTCATATAAAATATTTGACAAACAAAAGGAGTGATTTTATGGCATTTGATGGAATTGTAACAAAAGCTGTAGTAGCAGAGCTATCCGAACTTAATGGAGCAAGAATTGACAAAGTTTTTCAACCTAATAAAAATGAAATATTATTAGGTTTATATTTGAATAAAAAGAATTACGCACTTGATATATGTATAGATGCTCAAAATTGTAGAATAAATTTAACAACAAATTCTAAACCTAACCCACAGGTTGCGCCTAATTTTTGTATGTTGTTGCGTAAAAATTTAATTGGTCTAAAATTAAAAAATATTATTACATTTGATTTAGAAAGACTAGTTATTTTGGAGTTTGAAGGCTTTGATGAATTAGATGATATCATTTCAAAGAAATTAGTAATTGAATTAATGGGAAAACATAGTAATATTATTTTGTTAGATGATACAAATATAATAGTTGATAGTTTGAGACATATAAAAGAAGTTGATGAAAATTATAGAGATATATTACCACATACAAAATACATTCTCCCTATTTCAAATAAGTGTAGTTTTTTGGAACTAAAAGATTTTAATGACTTTAAAAGTCACTTTGACATATCTGATATTGACAGTCTTCCTATCCAAATTTCAAATATTTTTAATGGCATATCTAAAAATTTTATTTGTTCAATTATTAAAAAATTTGAAATCAAAGAACTAAATAATTCTAACCTTGAAATTATATTTAATTATATAAAAAATATAATTGATAAAATTGGAACAGATAATCTGTATTTTGAAAAGATTAAAAATCAAGAAGGGATTGTTAAAGACTATTTTTTAGTACCTTGTGAATCTACAGAGCCTTTTCCTTTAAACTTTTTTATAGATGATTTTTACTTTAATAAAGAAACTTCTGAAACTTTTCGAAATTATAGAAATACTTTATTGAAGCTGATTTTAGACACTCTAAAAAAATACAATAAAAGATTAGCTAATATAAATGAAAAATTACATGAATGTGATGATATGGAAAAATATAGAATTTACGGCGAGCTTATAACTGCTAATCTATATAGAATTCCTAATAAAAATTTAGAAGAAGTTGAATTAGAAAATTATTATGATAATAACAATAAAATTTTTATAAAACTTGATAAGCGTTACTCTCCTAGTATTAATGCCAAAAGATTTTTCAAAAAATATTCAAAGTTAAAAAATGCTCTAGCAATAGTTTCTGAACAAAAAAAAGATACTTTAAGAGAACTTGATTATATTGAAAGTATTGTTTATGAACTTGAAAATTCTTCTACTGTTGATGAACTTACAGCAATTTTTGAAGAGATTTCTGAAAACGATATTTTTAAAGAAAAAACTTCTAAAACTAATAATGCAAAAAAATCTAAAATTAAGAAATCTAAATTGACTAAAAATAAAGAAGTTTCTTTTAATCCTATAAAATATACTATTGATGGATATACTGTGTTGGTTGGAAAAAATAATAAAGAAAATGATTATTTAACTTTAAAATATGCTAATAAAAATGATTTGTGGTTTCATACTAAAGATTTTCATGGAAGCCATACAATTTTAAAAATAAATAAGAACAAGCCTTATCCTAATTCTGATATTTTAGTTGCAGTTGCTAAAATTGCAGCAAAGCATAGTAAGGCCAAAAATTCTTCTAATGTGCCTGTTGATTATTGCGAGGTTAAATATGTTAAGAAGCCTTCTGGGGCTAGGCCTGGTATGGTTATTTATACAAATAACAAAACTTTGAATGTTAATCCTATATAAAATATTACTACATTGTAATCCAGTATTTTAAATACTGAATATAAATGTAATCCAGCCAAAGAATTTAAAATCTTTGGCTGACAATATTATTCTATAACCCCAATTAAATCATAATTACTTACATCTATAATTTTGCAATTTACAAAATTATTCAAAATATCTTTTTCATTTAGCTTTCCATCATTTTTAACATACACTAGTCCATCTTCTTCTGGAACATCCTGCATTGTTCTACCAATAAAATATTTACCATCAAAAGACATATCTTCTATCAAAACTTTATAAGTTTTTCCTATTTTCTTTTTTAAATTATTTAATGAGATTTCTGATTGAGCTTTCATAATTTTATTATATCTTGCTTTTTTCGTATTTCCATGTATCTGCTCTGGAAGTTTTGAAGCAGGTGTGCCATCTTCTTTTGAGTACATAAATGTTCCTAATCTATCAAATTTAGTAGTTTTTACAAATGATAATAGTTCTTCAAAATTTTCTTGAGTTTCCCCTGGAAATCCTACTATTAAACTTGTTCTTATTGCAACATCTGGTATTTGTTTTCTTATTTTATCTATAATATTTGTTATATTTTCTTTGCTAGTTTTTCTATTCATTTTCTTTAATATAGGATTTGATATATGTTGAATCGGAATATCAAAATATTTTGCAATTTTTTCATTATTAGCAACTGTTGCTATTAGTTCATCTGTAATTCCTTCTGGATATGAATATAAAAATCTAATCCATTCTATTCCTTTTATTTTGCTTAATTTTTCTAGTAATTCCGCAAGCTTGCTTTCTCCATATATATCAACACCATATTTTGTTGTATCTTGTGCAATAACGATTAATTCTTTTATTCCTTTTTTAGCAAGCATTTCTGCTTCATCTAATATTTCTTCCATTTTTCTACTTACAAATGGTCCTCTTATATATGGAATTGCACAGTATGTACATTTGTTACTACATCCTTCTCCTATTTTTAGATATGCATAGTTTTTTCCTGTTGTAACAACTCTTTCCATAAATTCATTATATGTTGGCATTGGAAGTGGCTTTATTTCAGATATCTTTTTACTTGTTTTACTTTTTGATTTTTCAACAATATCTCTTTTTAATAAATCTTCTATTTTATTCCATAATTTATCATATTCATCTATTTTTATGAATAAATCCACCTCTGGTAATGCTTTTACAAGTTCTTCATAATATCTTTGTACTAAACATCCCATTGCAATTAAATATTTGCATCTTTTATTTTTATATTCTGCCATCTCTAAAATAGTATTTATTGCTTCTTCTTTTGCAGATTCTATAAATCCACATGTATTAATGACTAAAATATCTGCATCTTCTGGGTTATTTACTATTTTATAATTATTATTTTTAAACATTCCAATTGCTACTTCTGTATCTATTAAATTTTTACTACATCCTAATGATATAAAACCTACGTTCATTTATCGCTCCTTTTTATAAATTCTGTAAATATTAAGATATATGTCATAAAAAGACATGTGGTACAAAATGGACAAAAATGTCCATTTGAGAAACGTCCCCAAAAGGACATTATTCTTTGTGACTGCATATATGTTTTCTTGTCATTTCCATCAAATCTAGTTTTGTGAAGCCTTCTACTTGTGTTTTTGTTCTGTCTTTTTTTAATTTTTCTTCTAACAAACATTGAATTTTTTTCTTATTGTCTTCATTTTTCATATCTATGTAATCAATTATTATTATTCCTCCGATGTCTCTTAATCTTAATTGTTTTGCTATTTCAACTGTGGCTTCCTCATTTACTTTATATATTGTTTGTTCCACGTTCTGATTTCCAGTATATTTTCCTGTGTTTACATCAATTGCAGTTAGTGCTTCTGTTTTGTCTATTGTTATGAAGCCTCCACATTTTAACCAAATTTTTCTGTTTTCTATTTTTGATATTTCTTTTTTAATATCATATACCTCTGTAATATCTTGTTTTTCTTCTAATTCTATACTTGTCTCATTTAAGTAGTTATTTTCTTCTTGAAATTTTAGCATTTTTTTGTATTCTTTTGAGTCATTTGTTGTAATTTTTTGTATAGATTTTTCTGGTAAATCTATAATCATTTTTTCTACTATACTTTCAGATTTTGCTATTAATTTTGGTTTATTTTCTTTATCATTTTTGAAGGCTTTTTCTATCTTATTCCATTTTTTTTCTACATTTTTTATGTCTTCTATTATTTCTTGTTCTTTGCCTACTGCAGATGTCCTTATTACTGCTCCATTTCCTTCACTTAAGTTTTCTTTTACAAGTTTTATTAGTCTTTCTTGTTCTTTTCTATCTTCTATTTTTTGAGATACTGTTATTATGTCTGTATGTGGCATTAATGCTATATATTTGCTTGATAAATTTATATGGGTTGATACTCTTGCTCCTTTTTGAATGTTACTATCTTTTTTTACTTGCACTAATATTTTTTGTCCAGATTTTATTACATCTTTTATATCTATTTCTGTTTCTTGTTTTTCTTTTTTTTCGTCTACTTTAGGCAATATATCTTTTAAGTGTATAAAACTATTTTTTTCTGTTCCTATATCTACAAATGCTGCTTGCATTCCTTTTATTATATTTCTTACAACACCAATATAAACATTTCCTTCTCTTCTATTGGAATTTTCTTCATTTATATAATATTCCACTAGTTTTCCATTTTCTATTAAAGCTATTTCTTTTTCCTTATTATTTTTGTTTATTAATATTTCAAACATTTTGCTAATCCTTTCTTAATTAAAATTATTCATTGCAATATCTATACCACTTTTTAGTATTTCTTCTATTGCCTCTACTGCTTTATTTACTCCTTTTTCTAGTATCTTTTGTTCTTCTTCTGGAATTTTTCCTATTACATAATTTATCATGTCATTTTTGTATTCAGGTTGTCCTATTCCTACTCTGATTCTTCCAAAGTCTGTTGTTGGTAAATTTTCTACAACCGATTTCATGCCATTATGAGAACCTGGTCCACCTTTTTTTCTAATTCTGATATTTCCTTTTTCTGTGTCTATATCATCATAAATTATTATTATTTCTTCTGGATTTATATGGTAAAAGTCGCAAATCTCTTTTACTGATTCTCCACTTAGATTCATATATGTCTGTGGTTTTAATAGAATTACTTTTTTACCTTGTATTATCCCTGTTCCATATAGCCCTCTAAATTTGCTTTTATTTACTTCTATATTGTTTTCTTTTGCTAATTTATTTATTGTGTCAAATCCCATATTATGTCTTGTGTTTGCATATTCATTTTCTGGATTTCCTAATCCTACTATTAAATACATTTTTATCTTCCCTCTTTTTTATTATTACTTATCTATTTTACATTGTTTTCGGCTTTTTTTCAAGTAAATTTGTAAAAAACTGGTGAATTCATACAAAAAGAACCTAGATTTAACTAGATTCTTTTTATTTTTAATCTTTTTTGTCCTTGAAAAATTTATTAAATATTCCGCCTTTTTCCTTTTTATTTTTTGCCTGCTTATTATCTTTTTTAGTTTTTTCTATGTTTGTATCATTATCTTTTTCATTCTCATGTTGGTCATCTTCTTCATTGTCTTCATCTTCGTATTCATCTTCATAATCTTCGTCATCATCATCGTAATCATCTTCATATTCTTCATCATCGTCATAATCTTCTTCGTATTCATCTTCATATTCATCATCGTCATAATCTTCTTCATATCCGTCTTCATCTTCATCATTATAGTCTTCTTCATCAGATTTTTCTTTTTCATTATAGTTGCCAACATATTGTTCCTGTTCATCATCTTCTTCATAATCATATTCATCTTCGTAATCGTCTTCTTCATATTCATCAATATATTCTACATCTTCTTCTGGGATTTCTGTTTTGAATATATCATCTTTTATTTCTTCATTTTGTTCTGTTTCTTCTAGTTTGAACTCTGATAAATCTTTTTCGAATTTTTCAGTTATTTCATTTTGGAATACTTCATATATATTTTTAATTTCTTCAATTCTCCAATAATTTGAATTTATAATTGCTCCTGTTTTAATTTTTATATTGTTAATTTCTTCTTCTAAATTCTTTTCTTTTTCTTCTATATTTTTTAGATATTCTTTATTATATAACTCTTTGTATGCTTTTTTTGTTGCTTTTCCTGATATTTCTTTTAAAATTAATTCATATAAATTGTTGAATTGTTGCATGTCCAATTCTAAATTTTTGCAATTTTCTGTCATTAATTGTTTATGTGCTTTTATTCCATTTATTGCTGCCATTCTTTCATTATCTAAAAAGCTTACTATATACATTTTTTGAGATTTTAAAAATGCTAGTTTTACACTTATATCTCGTAATGTTTTCTTATATTTATCTAATTTTATTTCATCACCATTAATTTCTACTAATAATCTCTTCATTCTATCATAGATTATAGTGTAACATTCTGCTTCTTTTTTTGCTATTTCATTTCTGATGTTTACAGCATTTTCTATAACATTTTTATCAAATGGAACTCTTTCATCTTTTCCATTATTAATCATTATTTCTGTAATTTCTTTTCTGTAGTTTTCATCATCAGAATTTTGAAATGTTTTTATGCTTTTTAATATACTTGGATCTATCTCTTCCATGTCACTATTGCATTTTTCTAAAATTGCAATATGCTTTTTTTCTTCTTCTCTTCTGGCTCTTGAATATTTATTTCTTTCAGACTGCTTATCACTAAATTCTGTTAGTGCTTTTATAAAGCTTTCTCCTAATTCTTTTGATTTTTCATTGTTTTTATCTATTTTTTCTTCTATTTTTTTAAACTTTTTTTCAGTTGTCCCTGGTTCTTCATCAAGATCTTCAAATAATGCTATTTTTTCTTCTTCTAAATTGATATTTGCTTCATATATATTTTTTTGTTCTTTTTGTATTTTTCTTATTTCACTTGCTACTTCATCAAATCCATTTATTACTTTTTCTTCTTCATCTAAAATAGTTTTATAGTTTTCTAATTCTTCAATTATTTCTTTATAATCTTTAAATATTGTTTTTAAGTTGATTTTTCTGTTAAATCCAAATATCTCATTAAAATTTTTTTCTAAAATAGTGGCACTTCTTTCATACATATTTGTTTCCCCCTAAATCTCTATTTTTCCATATTCTATCATTTTTATAAAAAAATAACAAGTAATTATTATAAATTACTTGTCTTTTTTACTATTTTTCCGTGGTATGCCTACTACAGTTACATTGTCTGGTATATTTTCTAATACTACACTATTTGCTCCTATTTTTACATTATTACCTATTTTTATTGGCCCTAGAACTTTCGCTCCTGAACCAATCATGACATTATTTCCTAAATCTGGATGTCTTTTATATTTGTCTTTTCCTGTCCCTCCTAGTGTACTGTTATGATATATTGTGCAGTTATCTCCTATTGTTGTAGTTTCTCCTATTACTATTCCCATTCCATGGTCTATAAATAATTTTCTTCCTATTTTTGCTCCTGGGTGTATTTCTATTCCTGTGATGTGTCTTGCTATTTGAGATATTAATCTTGCTAAAAAATATAATTTTTTACGATATAAAAAATGTGCTATTCTGTGAAAAAATATTGCGTGAAATCCTGGATATAAAATTATTGCTTCTAGCACATTTCTGCATGCTGGGTCTTTTTTAGTTATATTTTTGGCATCTTCATATAATTCTTTAAAAACATTTTTCATAATATCACCTTTAGTAATATTATATTACAAATATGTTTTTTAGTTAATGTCCCAAACAGAACCGTCCCGTTTGGGACATTAATACTCTTCAATTTTTATATATATCTTATCTTCTAGTGAATATCTTTTTTCTACTTCTAATTTGGTAATTTGATTATCATCTTTAAAAGCAAATTTGTTCATACTATCTAAAACTACTTTTACTATATTATCAATATCCGGTTTTTTTGTTGGGCTTATATTATTTTCTAACATCTCATTTATATCTGATTTCTTTGTGGCTTTTGGTGTTGAAAAATATGCAATAATACTTACTTTTATTCTTCCATCTATCATTTTAATTTTTGGATATTTTAGTAAAAAGTATTGTTCTATAAGTGTTTCATAATCTTTTGTTTTTGTTGGTGTGTAGACAATTCCTGTGTAAGAATTTAATCTTGGTCTTCCTTTTCCTATTACTTTTCCTGGTACTTCAAATTCGTATATCATTATCTCCATGCCTCTCCTTTATGTATCTATATATTTCTCCCCAATTGCTAACTTCTTTTAAGTATTCATTTTGTTCTAGTTTTTTCATTTCTTTATCTCTAAAATAAATTTATAATTACTCTTCTTCTATCTTATGATTTCATCACTATCTGTTAAATCTCCATTAAATCCATATACTTGTTTACACAATGGTG
>CAMCQH010000018.1 GCA_945877035.1 uncultured Clostridium sp.
CTATTTAAGTGCATTACAGGCTTTTTACTTCTTTAAAACTGTCAAACTCGAGATAATATCATAAATCGACATTTTTCTCAATAAATTCATGCAAATTTGCTTTACAAATTTTTCTACTTTTTTCGACATATTTTTACTTTTCAAAAAGGGATTGGGATTTCATCCCATTGAATAGAATTTGAGACAAACAGAAATTTCGGTCTCCCAATTTCAGTGCTTGCTGGGACAGAAAGTTGAATTTTCGGTCTACCAAATTCATTGCTTGCTAGGACAAGAAAATGACTTTATTGAATTTTTTATGCACCAATTTAGGTGCATAAATTGTCCCTTTTTATGTTCCAATAAGACGGAAAAAAATACCTGGACTTTTCCAAATCCAAGTACTTTTTATCTCATTATTTGATTTCTTTTAGTTTATGATCTCTTCTATAAAAGTTCAAATGTTGTATCTTTAAGTTCATCATTTTATTACTTATAACTTTGCATGGCACTGTTCTTAGCCCTGCATTTTTTGCTGCAGTAAATGTATTTAAGCAATTATAAAGTACATAATCTTCTCCTATTTTAGTAACGATAAATGGTCTTTTAACTCCAGATATTTTTATTTTTGTTTCCATACGTTTTATCACGTCATTATACTTAACTTCAAATTCTTCGTCTCCTATTTTTATTTTTTCTACTGGTATATTTTTAATTTCTATATTTTTGTTCATAAATTATTTCTCTCTTTCTATTTACTTTTTTTATTTTTTATATTAAAATATATTTAACTTGATTGGGTTAGTATTTTTAGTTTTGCGGACTTTTTACTAACTCTTTTTTTGTGCCTTTTAATAATATTCCAAAGCACATTTGATACAATTTTGATATCATTGCATCTACTAAATCTGAATCCTTACTATAACTAAATCTTTCAATTAATCCATCTTTATTGAACCTAGTTGTTATAATTATTGGTAATCCATTTTCATATCTATTTTGAATTATAGTGTACAATTTTTCTAATGCCCAACTACTTATCTTTTCAGTTCCCAGATCATCAATTATAAGCATATCAACATTGGAATAAATCTCTATTAATTCATTTTCTGATTTAGTATTATTCTCGTAAGTTTTTCTTATTCTGTCTAATAAATTGGTTAATCTCTCCATTAGAACCGTTTTATCATTCTCTATTAGTTTGTTTGCAATAGCTGCTGCTAAATGAGTTTTACCTACATCTGACTTGCCCATTATTATCAGACTATCGGATTTCATTGTGTCTTTATTCTTATTAATATAATCATTTACAACATCTAAAACATACTTGTTACTAGAGTCAAAATAAAAGTTTTCTAGGTTCATTTTTTGTAATTTTCTGCCTATATAGTTTTGTTTATAAATTGTATTTATAATATTTCTAATTCTATTTCTTTTTTGCTGTTCATATTCTTTATTGTCTATTTCTTTCCAATACTCTTTAGATTTACTACAATCACATCTTTCATATTCAATACTATCTTCAGATATATTTGCATAGAGATAATCAAGTCCAATTGGTTGTAATTCTTTACCACAAAATCCACATTTTTTGAGTCTATTGTGTATAACATCATTACAACTTGTATTCTCTGAATCCACTTTCTTCCTCCTCTCTTATATTCTCTTCTTTTCTTACTTCTTTTGTTATCTTTTCTTCTCTTTTCTCTTCTGTAGCGTTATCTAACGTTAGACTAACGTTAGTTTTTTCCTGTTCTTTTTTCTTTTTTTCACTAAAACGTCTTTGTCTTTCACGATTATTAATTTGATAAGTCTCTTGTCTATCAAGACTTTGATACTTATTCCAATTTTTTATAACATATACTTCTCCATCTTTTGTAAGCATTTCTAATTCTAGAAAATTTTCCAATATTTTGCTCATTTTTTTCGAAGATTTTCCCATAATTTTCGAAAATTCTTTAACTGAAATCGGATTATTACCAATTATTAATCTTCCACCATCTCCACATTCTACTGCTAATGATAATAATTGCATCCATACTCTAAAATATGTATCTCCATCTTTCAGTCCCAAGAGTAATTGAATCTTTCTATTATAGAAGATGTTCTTTTCTACCTTGAACCACTGAATATCATACATATCCTCCTTTCCTCTCTTTCTATTAAATTAGTAATTAACTGATTCTTGTTCTTTATTACTTAAATATTCATCTAATACTTGTACTCTAAACAAGAATTTTCCACCAACTTTTGAGCAAGGTATTTGTTTTCTTCTAACTAATTGATTTATTAACCAATAAGATACTCCTAAATACTCAGCTGCTTCTTTCATAGTTAGTGTTGTTCTTTGTACTTTTTGTGATTCCATAATTTTTTCCTCCTTTTTTTAGATTTTAGTTGACATCTGTTTCATAATGTTGTATATTATTGTTAACGATGTTCTGGTTGAATTATAATTGTTAACTTGTAAAAAATCAAGTTTTATTAGTTGTTTTTGATATCAATTTAGAATTCAACTTTAGCATTTAAAATTGTTAACGAGGTGAAACTATTGATATTTCCGTATTTTTTACTTGACTTTACTAATAAAGAAGAAAATATAAGTACAAATTTTTTTAAGATAGAATCATTTATATATAAACCTAATTCAATATCTAATTTTCAACCTATACTTACTAGCGATAATTTTAAAACATCCAAAGAATATCATGAATATCTTTTTAAAAATGATATTCATGATATTGAAGAACGTTATGTACAAGAATCTCACTCATTTAGGAACCCACTTGGAAATTTTTTATTTGATTTTTTAAACGCTAATTCAATTGATAAAATATTCATTAAAAAATTATTGTTTAAATATGGTATCGCTGCTTTAACAGATCCAGTTGGTAAATCATTTAGTGAAGATTTTAATTTATTTTATGAGGATCCTCGTGCAAGTAAAAATGACGATAGTATTGACATAGATTATTTCCAATTAAAGATGAGTGCTGGAATTAAAGATATTATGGACTCTTATATTGTTTTACAAAAAGCCTTAAGGGATGTTATTAATTTTTCTTATAATATTAATAAAGAAAAATACTTAAATGGTTTAACTCCTACACAAAGATACTATATATATGTTCATTCATATAAAGAAGATTCATATATGGAGCTATTCAAGTATTTAACAGATGTAAGTTTTAGTCAAGAGTTTGATTTTTCAGAGTATGATAAATCAATAAAGGAATCCAACTTCAATTCTCCAGAATCTCTTTCTAAATATATAAAAAATGAATGCAAAAAAAATCAAAATTTTCAAATTAAAAATTATATGTATTCTTTTAGTTCACTTTTAAGTGCATATTATTTTTGTGTTTTATATTTTGTAGAAAACAATATACCAATTAAAATATGCAAAAATTGTGGAAAATATTTTATACCTGAAAATAGAGTTTCTTCAGTATATTGTAATAGAATATTTGAAAATAATAAAACATGCAAAGAAGTTGGAGCTAATAATGCATATAATGAAAAACTAAAAAAAGACGAAGTAAATTTATTATATAGAAAAACATTATCTGCGAAAAAAATGTTAGCAAATAGAAATCCCGATATTCCAATGTATCTTGAAAAATATGAAGCATGGAAATCAGAAGCAAATCAATTTAAACAAGATATTAAATCTGGTAATAAAACACAAGAACAATTTAAGGAATGGCTTGAAGAAACTAGAAAATATAATGTTTAGGAAGGATAAAAATATGCATTTTTTTAATACAATTTTGGATTCACCATATATTATAGATAAAAATGAAGATGTTATTTTAAAATTTCAAGTTGAACCTATTAATAAACAAACTTATAATTTTTACCTAGTAAGAAATAAAGATAATATGTATTATTTGACCTATTCTATTATAAATGTTTCTTACATATTGAATGAACTAAGAAAAAATCATACTGAAGAAATAAAGAATAAATATAACCAAATGTCAAGTAAAGATAAATCTTTATACTTTGAAAAACTATTAAATGAAACATCAAATAATGAAGATTTTCAATCGTATATAAAAAATAATCATTGTTACACCATAGATATTTTAGATAATACCAAGATTTCAAAAATAATCGATAAAATCAAAAATTTAGATTTTACTCATAAAAAAACTAGAGCTCAAGGATTAGATGGGTTTAGTTTTGATTTTGAGTATAATAATAACTATATTCACTCTTGGTGTATATGTAGTGAAATTTATTTTAAACCAATAGTTGATTTAATTAATTATTTTTTAGATTTAGCTAATGTAGATTCATCATATAGATTTGAAATAGTCGAAAACTACTTCTCAATTAAAGAATAAAAATAATAATACATCCCCTCCCACCCATAGGTATGCCTGAAAGGAGGTGAAAAAGGTAATGGCTGGGAGTATTAAAAAAAGAGGAAAGAATAGTTACAGACTAGTATGTCTTGCAGGATATGACTTGCAAGGAAAGCCTATTAAAAAAACAAAAACAATACACGGAACAAAAAAGGATGCTGAAATAGAACTTGCTAAATTTGTTGCAGATGTTCAAAACGGTCTTGTAATAGAGGGTAAATCTCTTAAATTCTCTGAATTTACTGAAATATGGAAAAGAGATTATGGTTCAAAAGAACTTGCACCTTCAACTTACAAGAGATATTGTAGAATGTTAGAAACAAGAATCTTACCATACTTTGGACATTTCTATATTAATAAGATTAAACCAACTGACATTATGCAATTCTATGATTTACTTAGTAGAGATACTCAGTTAATTAGAAAGAAAAGCAACAATGGTAAGAAAACTCTAAAACCCTTATCTGGTAAAACTATATTAGAGCATCACAGACTACTTCGTGCAATGCTACACAAAGCTATATATTGGCAATTAATTGTATCTAACCCTGCAGAACGTGTTCAACCACCAAAGGCAATGAAACCAAAAAGAAGATATTACGATGATGAGCAATGTAAAGTATTATTAGAAAATTTAACAACACTTGGTGAAGATCAAATAAAATATAAAGTTGCAATAATCTTAACAGTATTTACTGGTGTAAGACTTGGTGAGCTAATGGGATTAGAATGGCAAGACATTGATTTTAAAACTGGCATTATAAGTATAAATCGTTCAAGTCAATATTTAGCAGACAAAGGTGTATTTACAAAAACACCAAAAACAGAAAGCTCTATCAGAGAAGTAGCAATTCCAGATTTCGTGATTTCTCTGCTTGAGGAATATAAGTTATGGTATGAAGAACAAAAATCCATCTACGGCGAATTATGGACTAATTCTGATAGGTTATTTGTACAAGCTGATGGCAAACCTATGCACCCTTCTACAATTAGCAAATGGTTTGTAAAATATGTTGCACAAATAGGACTACCTGTAATTAACTTTCACGGATTAAGACACACAAATGCTACACTTTTAATATCACAAAACATTGATGTAGCAGTTGTAGCAGCAAGACTAGGACATGCACAAATTACAACAACATTTAACTTTTATGTGCATCCAATTATTTCTCACAATAGAAATGCAGGAAATGTATTAGAAAACTTGCTACTACCATCAAAAAATTAGTCTAAAATCTTTTTTCAGATTTCACTAAGGCAAATCAAAAGCCATTAAACTTTTCACGATAAAAAAAGTAAAAGACTACTAAAAAATATTTTAGGTTTCCCATAGTCTTTTACTGGAAATTTATTAGAAATATAAACGTTTTTTGAGGATTTCTTCCCCAACTTTTCCCCAATTCTACATAAAAAGGCTGTTTTTGAGCGTTATTGTTAACTAATTGTAGAATATAAAAAATCGCTACAACTTAGATAGCTGTAACGATATAAGTTTGGTTGCGGGGGTAAGACTCGAACTTACGACCTTCGGGTTATGAGAGTTACATAATATACTTTATTAAGTGTATTGAATTGTGTTGTATGTTAGTGAAATATGGACTTTAGTGGATTTTGATTTAGTGAACAAATGTGTTAAATTTTGCCCTTTTTTGAAAAATTGATCCCAAATTTCTCCCCAATTTTTTACTAGCATATTTTGGAAAATTTATTTATATTTTAGGAGGAATTTTTATGGAATTTAATAAAGATAAAATACAAGATTTAATGAACGAGTGGATAATTTTTAGAGATGAAACATTGTGTAGTCTTACTAAAGAAGATAAAGAACATTTAATTGATTTTGATAAGTATTCTGAAAATATTTTAAGGAATGTTTCACCTAACAATAAGAAATATGTTCAAAAACAATTGGACAAGCTTGATGAGAATTATCTTGATTATATTGGTTATTGGAATGATAAATATTATAGAGCTGGTTTTGGAGATTGCTTAAATTTAGTTATTATGAGTCTTGGAGGTAATGGAATTGAAACTAGGTAAATATGGAATTTTAGCAAAAAAATATTTGGAAGAGTATAAGCCTTTTAAATTTTCTCGTTTGGTGATGGATGGTTCAATTATGGATTATTTATTGGATTTTGAAAATCATTTAAAAGGTTATGCTAATTTGATTGAGATTGAACTTAAACAAAAGTATCCTGCTCCTTCTGAAAAAGAGAGTTTTATTGAACAAGTTAAGTATTTAAATATGATTCAAGAAATGGTTGATGAGTTTGTGAAAGAGGAAATTACGAAGATTGTGTAGATGTTAAAAGCCGAGACTTAGTCTCAGCTTTATATTAGGGTCTATTATACTTATATAATTTTCTAGAATTGTCCACTTTTGATCCATCTTCTTTTTGTTCATATGCTTTATCTATCCATTTTTCCAATTCTAAATGTGGATATGTTGGATATTCATATAATTTTGCATAACCAGAATCAATATTATCTTGTAATCTTTCTGGAACAGTTGTATTTCTATTATTTTTATTTGGAAGAAAAATACCAATTAATCCACTTCTTTTATTATTAGAATCATTTCTTAAAGTTGAAGCTATTTCCCAATCTACATATTTTCTTTTATATGTTTCACTTCCTATTAGCACTATTGTTACAGTAGAGTCCGTTAAATAATCTTCTCTTATTCTTCTCATTATGTATTCAGGATCATCACTATCAATTGTAGTATCATAGTCATCTCCGACTATTTTTGCTGTAAAAATTTTTTCTTCATTTGCAAATTTATTAACAAATTCATTTACAGCATTTGCATCTGCATGATAATGAGATATAAATACTTTATGTTTAGCCATTTTTATCACCTCCTTAAATTAATTTCTTAAGTTCTTGAGCGAACTGTACCATTTTTTCATTTGTATCTTTTAAGTCTTTAACTAAACTATCATATTCTTCATATCTCTTCTGGATTTCTTGTGGTGGTACTTTATTATTTTCTTCTTTTTTCAATTCAATATCATACCATCTTCTAAATTTAGCTTGCCATTTTGTTAGATGTGGCCTTAATCCTTCATTTAATGTTTTTATTAAAATATTTTCTAAATTTTCAACATTTTTATCTTTTTTATTAGGTTCCGCATTTTTTAGTAGTTCTCTTATTATTTCAAACAATTTATACCACGAATTATATACTTCTACTATAACATCTTTATCTTCTTCAAATGTTAATCCTACTTTTCTAGTCATAATTTCAACCCAAGTTTTATGTGCAATTTTTGATACTTCTTTATTCAATTCAATAGTTATATTTCCTATATTCCCTATTTCTATGTTTAAATTTACAATTTTAACTTTTTTTCTAAAAAAAGAAAAAAGAAATTTTAAAACTGCTAACAAAAAAAATAGTAAGATAGTTCCTATTAATAAGTTATCTATTGTTATACATATAGATTTAGAATGCAAATAATTCAATATATCCATACTTTATATCCTTTCAATTAATCTACTTTATTATTTTATCAAAACATGCTAAGTTTTTACATACCAAAAATGCGACATTTTAGCTGTATTACAACTATTTTGTCGCATTTTGTATCATTTTAAAATTTTCATAAAATTCATTAATATTATTTTGCTTTAAACTATCTCGAAGTGATTCTATAATTTTAACTTTCTCTTCTAGAGTAATATTTTTGCTTTTTAAAAATTTATCAGATATTTTCACATATTCTTCTTCTGTTATTTTGTTTATTTCGAATAAATTATCTAAGCTGACTTCATATATATTAGCTAATTTTATTGCTTCTGTTATACTCATATCTCTTCTATTTGTTTCCCAACTTGAAACCTTCGAACGACTTATATCTAATTTTTCAGCTAATTGTTCTTGTGTGATTTTTTTATTTTTTCTTAATTCTTTCAATTTTTCTATTATTGTATAGTCCATATATTTCATCCCTCTGGTTACTTATAACATATCTTTTATGCATTTCTTGTCGAAATTTGTCACTAAATATAAAAAAACAAAATAATTCTGTAAAACTAATTACATTATTATTTTGTTTTTTTTAATTAATCATTTTTTTCAAGTAACCAATCCAATACATTTATCTTCTTTATTCCATCAAAATCAGCATCTAAATCATCATCTAAAGTCAAAATATATTTAGGATAATTATCATTTATCTTCTTTAATGGAGTTAGCTCTCTATCTAAAATTCTATTATCTTCTTCATTTTCACCTCTAGTAGTTAATGCAACTTGATAATAAACCGTATTTTCAGGTTTTCTTGCTACGAAATCAACTTCTAAATCATCATATTTTCCAATATAAACATCATATCCTCGTCTCAACAATTCAAGATACACAACATTTTCTAATATATGTCCCATATCTCTACCAGAGCCTTGACCTAGCATATAATATCTAAGTCCTATATCTACTGCATAATATTTTTCTTGAGTTTTTAAAAATTCTTTTCCTTTTATATCATATCTATTTGCTTTAAATATTAAATAGCTATCTATTAAGCTATCTACATAATTCGAGATTGTATTGTATGATGAATTTTTTTCTATGCCCTCTATATTATCACTTATACTTTTCATGCTTGTTCTGTTTCCTATGTTATCATACATATATTTTGTAACTCTTTCTAAAACATTTTTATCTGTTATACCTTTTCTTTGCATTACATCTTTAAATAAAATTGTATTATATATACCATCTAAGAACATATTTATATTGTCTGGATTTACTTTATATAACTCTACTGCTTGTGGAAAAGAACTATATCTTAAATAATCTCTAAATTTTCTTGATAAATCTGTTTTATCTTCAAAAGCAGAAATATATTCTTTAAATGATAATGGTAACATTTTTATTTCTATATATCTTCCTGTAAGTAATGTTGCTAGCTCTGAAGATAGTAAATAAGCATTTGAACCTGTTATATATAAGTCTACATCTTTATTTATAAATAAACTATCAACTGTTTTTTCAAATTCGACTACATTTTGAATTTCATCTAAAAAAACATATGTCTTTTTTCCTTTTACTAGTCTTTCTTTTATATATTCATATAATTTTTTTCTATCTTGTAATTCTTCATAATCTGCATTTTCAAAATTAATTGATATTATTTGTTTTTCTTCTACTCCACACTCTCTTAAATGGTCTTGAAATATTTCAAGTAATGTAGATTTTCCGCATCTTCTAATACCTGTGATAACTTTTATTATTTGTTGATCTTTGAAATTTTTTAATATGGATAAGTAATTTTCTCTATTTATTCTTTCCATAAAATCTCCTCCTAACTATTATAATTATATACTCTTTTAATATTATAGTCAAGTTTTTTCAAAATTATGAAAAAACTTTTGAGTTTTAGAAACTTTTTTCATATTCTATTTAATATGTTTTTGTGAATATTTATTTATAATTTTAAAAATCTATTAAAAACAAGAAAAAATATCAATATTTTTGAGATTTTTTTCAAATTTTATTGATATTTTTTGATTTTTTATTTTTCTATATTATATTTCAAAATGATATTTTTAAAATTTACATATAGTATATTTTCTTTCAATTCAATTTTAATTTATTAACTAAGTCACAATTTATCTGACTAAATTTCTATGTCATCTACATTAATTTGTCCATCCATTAGCATCGGTAATAGGAATTCTTTTAGTTCTGTTAATTTATTAATTTCTTCCTGATTAGATAATATTAATTTTCTCATAGTAGTTATTTTATCTTGAAATTCATTTAATATTTCTTCATTTGGTATAACAATATTTAATGATTTCAAGTTTTCTTCACTTAACGAAGCTCTTGTAGAAGCCATACATGAATTATGTAGATAATTATAAATTTCATTACTATTTAAATATGAACGAATATATTCTAAAAATTTATTTTCAATCGGTTTGATTTTTGCTAAAGCAACATTAAATACTCCTTCTATACCATATCTTACCTTGCCTGCATCACCATATTTATCAATTAATATGTCTAATTTAGATACTGCCTTTAAGCTTTTTTTATATGGTATATATGTAATATAGCTATTAGAATCATAATCTCTATTTTGTATAAATCTAACATACCCTTCTCTTTTTTCATATATAAATTGACTTTTAGGTGGTTGACTATTACTTTCCCAACTTGCAATATCTAATAATTTTTTCACTTGCCATCCTTCTGGAATATTTCTTTTTATTGTATTATTCCATTCCATTTTTCCACCTGACAATGCATAAGGCATATTATTATCATTTAAGAAGTTATATTGCATAAACCAATAATTATAAATTAATTGTATTTGCTCTTCTAAATTATTATTTATCTTATTATTATTTTCAATTTTATTATCAATATTTGTTAAAAATCTTTCTATTTTATTTTGTTCCTCAATTGTATCGTGTATTTTAAATTCTAAATTCCTAACTTCATCTTTTGTTATAGTTTTAGTTGTTGTCCCATGAGCTTTACTTTTTATATATTCTTCAGAATTTTTCATAACATAGTACATATATCTTTGATTTATATTTTTAAATCGAATTAAAAATAAATTCATACCACATGTACATTTATAATTAGTATGTGGCATTATATATACACTACCAGGATTTGCTATCTTATTCATCAATATATCATTTTCATTAACATGTGAGTAATTCAAAAAATCATATGATTGTTTATCACAATATATTAAATCATTATTAAAATCATTTCTTTCAAAGTTTAATGTTCTAATCATTACTGCATAATCTGGTTTATATAATATTTTAGTATTTTCTTTTAATGTTTTATAACTCCCCCCTGAATGATAATCAGTTAAAGTTTCTATATAATCCCCTAATTTTATATTTTTCATTTAATTCACCCTATATACTTTCTATGTGATATTTTTACATTATTTTGATTTATCATAGCATAATGCATGGTAGTTTCTATTTTTACATATCCTAATAATTTTTGTACTTGTTCTATATTGGCATACCCTTATCAATTGTCATTGTTGCTAAAGTTCTTCTAAATTTATGAGGATATGCTTTATCTATATTGGTATTTTTTCTAAAGTTGTTGTTATATATTTATTCATATTTCAATTTCTCCAAATTATCTTTTATTTCTTTCTCTAAAATTTTATTTTTCTCAAATAAATCATTCAATTCGTTTCGATAAGAATTTATCTTGTTTTTAAATTCTTCTTCAGTCATTTCAATATATTCAATTTTTATTTCAAAATATTGACCTGCACTAAATGAATAATTTTTTTCTTTTATTTCATCAAATGATACTAAAACACTAAAATCTTCAATCTCTTTTTGATTAATAAAAGTATCCTCTATTTTTTGAACTTCTTCACTTGACAATACAGTTTTTTGATTTTTTCCTTCTTTTACTTTACTTCCCAAATTAGACGCATCTACTAATATTACTTTTTCAGATTTATTTGCCTTATCAATAAATAAAACTGATACATTAGTTCCTGTATTGGCAAAAATATTACTTGGCATCGAAATAACACCTTTTAGCCACATATTATCAATAAGTTTTGTTCTTATTTCTTTTTCTATTTTACTTTGAGCCGTTAAAAATCCAGTTGGTACAACTATTGCAGCTTTGCCATTCTCTTTTAAACTATATAAAATATGTTGGATAAAACATAAGTATATAGCCATTTTAGATTTATCTTTATTTGGAACCTTTGGTATTCCTGCAAAAAATCTATCAGTATCATCCCATCTTCTTTCTATGCTATCTCTAGTTGATGAAAAATCTGTTTTAAAAGGTGGATTTGCCGTTATATAATCAAATTGTTTTAATCCGCTATCTGGATCTAATGGTATTTTAAAATGTGTAGGGCTTAAAAGTGTATCTCCCTCAATTATATTGTCTAAACTATTGGTTAAGCCATTTAATATCATATTAATTCTTAGAAATCTTGATGACTTATTTGAAATATCTTGAGTATAAACCTGAGCTTTATCTCCAAAATTACCTTTTCCAAGTTCATTAGCTAAATGTAAAACAAGAGATCCTGAACCTGCAGCAGGGTCATATACTTCATATATTTTATCTTCTACTGGTGACATATTTACTAATATTTTAGCTATTGTACTTGAAATAACTTGTGGTGTAAAGTATTCAGCATAAACTCCACTTGCTACATTGTAATCTTTTATTAAATATTCAAATATTGCACTATAAAAGTCAAAATTGTTTTTAAATGCTTCTCCGAATGAAAATTTATCTTGACTTATTATTCCGAAAATATTTTTAGCAAAATTATTTCTTTTAGCTGATTCAACATTTTCAGTTATTCTTGTAAATAAAGGTTTTCTTCCCCCATCTGCTGTATCAATGCTAAACTCATCATTTTCTGGATAGTTTGAAATTCTTTCTAATGCATCATCAAATAGTTCATAAAATTTATTATTTGTACTTTTATTAATTAAATATTCAATTGTATCCTCATATTTAAATGCTACATCTTGAGGATATGTATTATAAAAAGCATTTAACTCTTGATGTTCATTTTTTAATATTGTTTCCAATAACATTCCTGTCTTTTCAGAAAAGTCATTTAAATTAGCCATAAATTTATCATTTAGAAATTTATAAAGAAATACTGATGTTATAACTACTTCTTCACTAGCTTGGTTTGATAATCCATTTGTTTGACACAAACCTTTTAATTCATCTATCATTTCTTTAATCTTGTTTTCAAGTTGTGTAACTATTTGTTCCATATATTCCCCCTATTTATATAATTGAATGTTTTTATATAAGTCATTTAACATTCTATCATATATACTACTTACTTTTTCAAATAAACCTTCTTGTAGTAATTTTATTGTTATTTTTTGTTTAACAGAATCAACAAAGTTTTTCTTTCCTTGTACTAAGAATATATCTCTATTGTAAAATACTGCTATTTCCTCATAAACAATTCTTAATACTCTCTGAATTACTGATTGGTCTATATCTTCATCTTCAGTTAAATCTTGATATGTCTTAACAAAAGCGAAGTTTCCACCATAAGTATTTGAAAGTTCATCATTCTTCTCATTAATTTCTTTAGCTTTTTCAAGAGCTTCTTTTAATTGTTCTGTAAGCTCATCCATATTATCTAAATCAGATATATTTAATTTATCAAATACCTCTTCAAGTAATTCATTAAGTTTTCTTACTTGAATGTCTTCTTTGTTCTTATTATTTTTAATAACATTTTGTATTTCTGTTGCTATATCAACAAATTTCCTTATTCTTGGATCACTTTTAATATCTAATTTTGATAAATCCAATATAGATATTTTTGTTTTTATAAAATCATATAATATTTCTACTACTTCTTCATTTGAAATTACATCCATCATTCCAACAGTATCAGAAGATAAATTTATAAAATCTATTCTTTCTTGAACAGCTCTTTTTAATGCTTTATATTTTTCTGATTCTTCGGCTGTTATATATTCATCTTTTACTCTGGAAATAATAAATTCTGTTTCACAATCTTTAATTCCATTTAAAAGTCTTCTAATTTTTAATAGAGCATCTCTATTTAAATTTATTAAGTGCTTTGAAAATCTTTCAAGATTTTCTATATCTATAATATCTTTTAATTCTTCTAAATATTTTTGATATTTCTTATTAATATCATCTATTCCAATAACAAGACCAGATAAAGATCCTTCATTCTCTCCATTATCATTCATATCTGCTTCAAGTTCTCTTATATATGCTTCAATAGTATTGTTATATTCTTTCTCTATATCTACAAAATCAACTATATAACCATATCTATAAATCTTTCCATTTGGCGATTTATAAGGTCTATTAACTCTCGAAATTGTTTGTAAAAGACTTTGAGCATGAGGTCCTCTTAGTAAATACATTTTCTTTAATCTTTTTACATCATAACCAGTCGTTAACATTAAATTAACAACTAGTAAATCTGGAAAATTGTCATTTCTAAAGTTTAATTGATTTTCTTTGTTAATCTTATTTTGTGCAGGATCTGTAGTATCTGTAATAACTAAGCCAGTTTTTAATTCTGAATTTTCTTCAAACCATTTATGTACTTTTCTAGCCTGAGTATTTGTTTTACAAACTATCATTCCACCTATTGTATTATCTGTATTTTGAAATCTAAAGTTTTTAAAGTCCCTTTCTATAAACTTTCCTAGTGCTAAAACATAGCTATCTGATTCATATATATCTTTGTTTTCTAATTTATTATCTTCTATATCAAGATTTTGCTTTATCTCTTTTTTTGCTACTGTATCTATGTCCTCTTTTTTTATTCTTAATGTATATCCATCAGCAATAGACTTATCATAGAAGTATTTATGAATATAATCTCCAAATTTCAAATTAGAACGTTCTTTCTTTGAAAGCAATGGTGTTCCTGTTAAAGCAATATATACACCGTCATTATCACAAACCATTAAATTTTTAAAAAATTCCCCATTAGTTGAATAACTTCTATGTGCTTCATCTACAAAGAATATTCTTTGAACATTAGCATTATAATCATTTTTTACATTTGGCATTTCACCTTCAAATTTTTGAATATTTACTACGCAATATTCTCCTATTGAATCATTTAAGTTTTTAGTTGAAAGTGATTTATTTAATTCAGCAGAAAATTCAGCTTTGTTGTTACAATTTATAACACTAAATCCTCTATTTTCAAATTCAGTACTAGCTTGCCTTAATAAATCTATTCTATCAACTACAAAGAAGAATCTAGCAACAATATTCTTCTTTGCATAATAATCTTTTATAACTCTATTACTATATGCTGCTAATGCTGTCTTTCCACTTCCTTGAGTATGCCAGATTATTCCTCCCTTTCCACCATTTTCAAGTCTTTCAATAATTTTTCTTGTTGCAAAAAATTGAGGATATCTCATTATATGCTTTTGAGGTATTTTTTCATTAATATATAATATTCCATAATATAAGAAATATAGAAATCTCTCTTTATCATAAACTGATGTAACAAATTTATTGCAGGGAGTAGTCGTTTTCATATTCTCCTTAAATTCTTCTGTATCAACTACTTTCTTATCATACCCTAAATCTTTTGTTATATCTTTTATTTCTTCTTCAGTTATTTCTTTATATGTATAGTTTATATGATATAGTTCATCATCTTCTCTAAAAAATGAAAAACTTGTATTGTTTCCATTAGGAGTGGTATAAAATGAACCAGCTCTCACATCTTCCGCTTCATCAGATTCTTCGTATTCCATATTGTTTGAAAAAGATACCATTTGTATAAGGTTAAAATATTTTTTAAATTCAGAATTCTTTAGTCTATCATTTATCATTCTTTTAAATTCTTTATGAATGCCTCCTTCATTATTAGGTTTTTTAACTTCTAGAAATGCTAAAGGCATTCCGTTAATTAATATATTAATATCTGGTCTAAAAGAACCCAAATCTGATTCTGGAGTAATACTAAATGGTAATTCATCAACAATTGCAAAATCATTGTTTTCAATATTTTCAAAATCAATAAGTTTTAATTTATCTTGTGGATTTATTAATCTATAATAAAATTCTTTTCCCAAGTCATTATTCCTTATTAAATTGTTTATTTCATCTAACAATTGTTTTATATCATCATAAGATAATTTTTTATTATTAATTTTCTCAATTGCAGGTTTAAATCTATTGATAAATATTTTGGTATTAAAATCTAAATCTAACTTATCATCTTTTAGTGATTGATAATTATATCCTAGCTTTAAAAATTGAATTGTTGCGGGTATTTTTACTCTTGTATCCTCATTAAATTTTAACATTTTTGTACTCTCCTATTTATTACATATTTTCTTTTCTAACCTGTGCTACCATTGATATTGATATTGATAAATTTATTTGTTATTATTTAATTCATCCGCCAACTCTTCCAATTCTTTTACATTATTTTCCTTAATAGCAGACTTAATTGTAATTGTTCTATCAAGTAAATTTATATTTTTCATATTATCAACAATTTCTTTCATACTTCTTGCTGCGCTAGGTGCCCAAGAACCATTTTCAATTATAGCCATAGTTCTATTTTGATAATTTCTATCTTTCAACTTATTTAAGAAATGTTCCATTGGTGGAAATACTCTTCCATTATAGCTTGATGCTGCCAAAACAACTTTGCTATATCTAAATGCATCTTCTACTGCCTCATCTATGTCATCATTTGCTAAATCTGTTAATACTACTTTTTCTACGCCTTTTTCTTTTAATATTTCTTCTAATTTTTTAGCTACCTCCATTGTGTGACCATAAATAGAAGCACATGCTATTAAAATTCCTTCATCTTCTGGTTGATAGCTACTCCAAATATCATATTTGTTTATATAATATTCTAAATTTTCTTTTAATACTGGTCCATGTAATGGACAAATTATTTTAATATCTAAGTTTTTAACTTTGTTTAATAATGTTTGTACAGGTGCACCAAATTTTCCAACTATTCCGAAATAATATCTACGAGCTTCACATGCCCAGTCATCCTCATCTTCTATTATTCCAAATTTTCCAAATGCATCTGCTGAAAATAGTACTTTTTCAGTCTGTTCGTATGTTACCATTACTTCTGGCCAATGTACCATTGGTGCCATAATAAATTGTAAAGTATGTTTTCCTATATTTAGTGTATCTCCTTCTTTTACTACTATTTTTTGGATGTCTGGATTTATATCAAAAAATTGTGGTAACATTTCAAATGTTTTGCTATTTCCAACTATTGTGGTTTCTGGATACTTGTCCAAGAAAATTTTTATGCTTCCTGCATGGTCTGGTTCCAAATGTGAAATTACTAAATAATCTATATTTCTTCCTTGTAATTCATTTTCTAAATTTTTAAGCCATTCATCTGTTTTTCTTCTGTCTATTGTGTCCATTACAACTACTTTTTCATCTTTTATTAAATATGAGTTATATGCCATTCCTTTTGGTAAATCATATTGATTTTCAAATATTTTTAATTCTTCATCATTTGCTCCTATATATTTAATTGTTTCTGATATTTTTGTGCTTTCCATATTTTTTTCCTCCCTTTAATCTATTTTTATCTAGTCTAAGTATAATATTTTCAAATTTTTCTATCTCTATTATTCTTTTTATATTTATTGCATTTTTTGCACAATTTCTCTGCATTATTCTGCAGAATTCTCTGCAGAGTTTTATTTTCTCTTCCATAGCGATTTTGTATCAGAGCCAGAATTTTCAATTAATTCTTTTTTTCTTAAATAAGTTAATGTAGTTCTAACTCTATTATTCATAATTTCCTTAGAATTATTTAAAATTGGATATATATATTCATTTATCTCCTGTCTACTTCTTCCATCACTCTCTTCTATAAAATCTAAAACTAATTTTCGTAACTTTTGCACTGATACATATTCATCTTTTTCTACTTTATTTAACAAAGGAATTTTTACCTTAAATATCTCATCATCTTTAAATTCTGGAATAGTACCACTATATATTTTAGTGTATTTTATTTAAATTTAATTTTGTCGAATATTAATTTTTTTATAATTTATTATATATATTTTTTTAATTTTTTACATTCTCCTTATTTTATATTCTAAAACTTCACAACTATCCCCTAATAAAAACTTTCCTTCAAATTGTTCAGCAGTATAAATAAATATTATTCTACTTCAATACTTTCTTCATTTTCTAATATTTCATATTCTGCATCATATTTATTAAACATTTCTTCTATAAATTTAAAATCTGGTGGAAATGCTGGATTATCCATATGAATTGGTATTGTTAATGTTGCTCCTACTTCTTTTGAATATAAAGCTGCTTCAAATGCTGACATTGTTAATCCATATCCTGTTACTGGAATGCACAAAATATCTGCTTTATAATCATTTTTAAAGCAGATTGTATCACTTGTTGTATATAATCTGTTCTCTCCATCATCTATGATATATCCTACATTTTCGTTTATCTCTTTTGCACCTTTTAATAATGGTTGATAACCATGCAACGCATGTACTACTTCTACTTTTATACTATCTAATTCTATAATATCATTTTCTTTTATAACATTTACATTTAAAGTTTGATTTGCATCTTGTACTTCTTTGGTTGAATATATTTTTGTATTATCACTTATTTTTTCTAATATTTCTATATTACAATGGTCCGGATGTTTATGTGTTATTAATATAATATCAACATTATTCCAAACATCAAAATATTCTTCTTTATATTTTAGTGTACCAGGGTCTATTAGTATTTTCTTTCCTTTTGTTTCAACTAATAAACATGATTGTGGGTATTTGGTAATTTTCATAGTTTTTATTCTCCTATCTTTATTTTAATAATGATCCACCATTTACATTTATATTTTCTCCATTTATATAGCTTGCTTTATCTGATAATAAAAACAATACTGCATTTGCTATATCAATTGTTTCTCCTAATCTTTTTAATGGATTATTTTGCTTATGTTGTTCTATTTCTTGTTCTGTCCATCCTTCTAATGCCAATGGTGTTATTGTTAAACTTGGGCTTACTGTATTTACTCTAATTTTATATTTTGAAAGTTCTAGTGCACTTGCTTGCGTAAAGTTTATAATCCCTGCTTCTGCTGAGCAATATGCACTTGCTTCTACACATGGTTTTGTTCCTAATCTTGATGCTATATTAACAATACTTGCATTTTCACTTTTCTTTAATAATGGAATTGCATGTTTTGTACAGATTACTTTTCCCACTAAATTAACATCTAATATTTTTCTAAAATCTTGTATTTCAAATGTTTCTATGTAACTATCTATATTAGTACCTGCATTATTTATTAAGTAATCTAATTTTTCTATTTTATTAAACATTTTTATTACATCATCTTCATTAGATATATCTGCTTTTATGAATATGACTTTATCTTTATATTCTTCAAATTCTTTTTTAGTTTTTTTATAATTTTCTTCATTATGGCCATAATTTATAATTACTTTTGCACCATTTATTAATAATTGTTTAGCAATTTCTTTTCCTATTCCTGATGTTCCTCCTGTTACTAATGCTGTTTTATTTTCAAAATTATAATCCATACTATCCTCCTATTTTCTAATATATCCTTTTCCTAGCATAATTTCTTTAAATGCTATATTTTTATATTCTTATTCTGTGTAAAATCCTTGTCCTGTCCCATCTTTTCAGTAGACTTTATCTAACTTTCTCATTTTATTTCTCATTCTAAAATTTATAATTTGCTATTATTTCGCCATCTTCATTATAAATAGTTGAATTAGCATTAGCAATATATAAAACTTGAAAATCTGGATTATCTAGTGTATACCCTGCTTCAATAGCCCAATCAAATTCATCTATAACTGCTTTCTTTGCTTCAACATTATCACTATCATCAATTAATTGACAATTTATTCTAATCCAATTTTCATTATCATAAGCAACAATACAAACATTGTTATTTTCAGCTATTTGTTTTGATACATTCTTTTGCTTATTTGTAATCACATATATTTTATTATCAAATAAAATTGGATCTCCAAATGGTCTACAACTTGGTTTATCTCTATTTATCGTACTTACAAAATTTACTTTTGTATTTTCTTTTAAAAATTTATAAGTTTCTATCATCTTTATTCCATCCTTTCCAATATATCTTTTATATTTCCATTAATTACTTTCCAGTCTTCAATAACTTCAAAACCTAATTTTTTATACCAATTTAAAGGATAACCATTTTCATCTGCATAAGTATGTGCTTCCATTATAGTTACACCAAATTCTTCTACTGCAATTTTATAATGATACTTATATAAGTCAGTACCAATTCCCTTTCTTTGATAATTTTTAGCAACAAAAATTTCTGTATCTTCTAAATGCATTCCATCCCACCATGGTTTTATTACTGACATTATCGCACCTATAGGTCTATCTTCACAATATGCAACACAAAATAATCTAGAATTTAAATCATAAAAGTATTCAAATAATTGCTTTGCTAACTCTGGAGTCCACTTTTCTTGTAAAACTGAATTATTATACAGATTAGAATATTCAGTAGCAAGAATTTCTAAATCTTTTTTATCTCTTAAATTTTCTATTTTATATTCTGTATTTTGCATTTTGCATACTAATCCTCCATATACCATTGTTTTAGAAATATACATTTATTTTCATCATTTAATTTTATTTGATAAATCATGTCATAAGATACTTGGTCTTTTAATACAAAGTTAACTATACAACATTCATCATTTTGGCATATTATATTGAATTCTATATTATCTGTGTTTTGACTTTCTATTTCTTCCCACATTTGTTTTACTTCTTGTATAGTATTTATCTTTATTGTAGGTGTTTCATAATATTCGACTTTTTCATCAAATAATTCCATAATCTGCTCTACATCTTTTAATTGCAAATTTTCTTTTAATTTCAAACACCAATTATAATAATCAAACATTTTATTTTTCTCCTCGTATAATATATCTTAAAAATATTCTTCAATTACCTTTAATAATTTTCCCTTATTTTCTTCAAATTGATTTTTTCTATGTCCATTTGCACCTGATGGATGTGGAAAACCTAATAAACATTGTTCTTTTTTTATTAACTTGTTTTCTATCATTCTTTCTAATACTTCTTCAACAGATTTTCCAAGTGGAATAATCAAAGCTTCTGGTAAAGCTTCAATTTCTTTATAGAAAAACTTTTCAACATAAGACCATAATGTTTCACTTTCTATTATCTTTGGATTAGAACCTGTATAATTTTTATTGTTTATGAACACTGGATATGGAATTAATGAAGTAGTATGTAGCAAATTATCATTTTCTTCAAATAATTTTGAGCATGATTTAATTTGTAATTTATTATTTAATTTTAGCTCATCTAACATTTCAATTAAGTTTTTTCTCATACTTCCTGCAAATCTTGAGTTTCTTTTGCATTCTTTTTTTATTTGCTTATAATCTAAACCTTTTATTAGTCCTTCATGTGCTGTTTTATAAGCAATACTTGTTTGAGTCCATCCAGGAGTAATTCCAACAATAAAAACTTTTGCTTTTTTATTAATTATTTCATTATGTGGTGCATAAAAGATTTTCATATTTGATTCACTATGTAGTTCAAACTTTTTATTTAAAATATCTTCTTTTTCAAATTTATTCATTTCACTAATTAATTTAGCATATCTATCAAACATCTTTATCTCACTTTCAAAGTGTAATTATTAAATATATCTCCATATTTAATTCTTTTATTTATTCTTATTCATTTTTCAAAATATCTTTTACTTGTTTTATATCATTAAATAATATAGTTTTAAATCCTATTTCATCTGCACTTATTATATTTCTTTTTGTATCATCTATAAACATTGATTCTTCAATATTTAAATTATACTTTTCAATTAATTTATTATAAATTTCAACATTTGGTTTGCTTATATGTTCAAAACAAGAAAATACTCCACCATCTGATATTTGTATTATTTCAAAATTATCTCTAATGTAGTTATAAGTATCTTCTGTTATATTAGAACATAAATATATTTTATATCCTTTTTGTTTTAATTCTTTATAAGATTCAATCATATCTCTTTTAGGTGGTAACATATATTTTAGATTATCTTTACTAAGTATTTCTTTTATTTCCTCTTTATATTTTGGGTTTACATTACTTAAATATTTTATTAATTCATCATTTGTTATAAGACCATTTAAACAATCTCTCCATTTTTCATTATGGAAAATTATATCATTTAAATCTTTTCTTTTTTCTTCTTTAATATTTAATTTATCTAAGTATGTTTTTGGATTATATTCAAGTAATACTCCACCTATATCAAATATTATATTCTTTATCATTATATTCCCCTTAATCTATAGTTAATTCTGCCACACATAGTTTATGATCAAATCGTGTATCTATAATTTTATAATTATCATGTTTTATATTTTTTGTTGTTAATATATAATCAATTTGTTTATCTTTTCTAGTATTTTCATTTTCATAAACACATCTCATCTTGTCTTTTAATTTTGAAAACAATTCAAATATATTTGTATAATTAAAATCTCCTACCAATACAACATTTTTTTTAGTTTTAATTATATTTAAAATTTTATCTTCTAACTTTTCATATATTTTTTTATAATTTAATGGTGTTTCTCCGAATATATGAAATGGCAAACAATGTCCTCCAATAACTATTGTATCTATTTCTTCAATTTCAGATATATTAAATCCTTTATCGTGTGACCAATATGTAACTGTATCTGTCTTTTTATAAACCAAATTAGGATTTTCTAATATATATTTTTCATTATTACTTATTTTAAATTTTGAACATATTGCTACTCCCATTTTATCATTTTCATTCATATCTGATGGAGATAGTGAAATTTGTTCGTTATATTTTAATTTAGTATTCTCACTTATATAATTTGCTAATGCTTCAAGATTATCAGATTCTGTAATAGCTTCTTGAAATGCAATTATATCAATTTCATTTTGTTCTATTTGTTCTTTTATATATTCATAAGAATCTTTATTAATTTCGTTATTTTTTAGGTCTTGTCCAATATTCCATGTAGCAATTTTTATTATCTTACTCATATTTACTCCTCAAACATATTCTTTCTATTATATTTCTTACTATTTAGCTTTTCCTTTAAGTATAAACATTCTTGTAAATCTATATCATTTATATTAGCTAAACAAACAATATAATATAACACATCTGAAAGTTCTTCTTCTATAGTTCCTTTTATAGTTTTCTCTTCTTCCATTCGTTTGTTTTTTCTTATAACTTCTGCAAGTTCTCCTACTTCTTCTACTAATTTTAGCATATATTTATCATTTAAGTCTTTTTTGTTATCTATATTTTTTATACATTCTTGTAATTTTCTTATAGTTAATTCATTTTCCATATTAATTCTCCATTATTATTTAATTATTTTCTTTATTAATTCTCTTATTTCATAAATTCTTTTCTCTAAAAACTGTGGATGATCTTTAATCCATTTTTTGTTTAATGGAGATGGATGTGGTAATACGATAGCTAATTTATTATTCCAGTAATTATTTTTAAAAACTAAATCTTCGAAATTATCATTTGGAAAAAATCTCTTTGCCGCTTTTGCTCCAATAATCACATTTATCTATTTCACTTTTCAATTTTTCAAACACATATATCACCTTTTCAATTACTATTTATCTGCATAAATAATATCACAAAAATCATTATTCTTCAACTAGAAATAATACTTTACAATTAACTTTATTAAAGAAATTTCTACTATAATATGCACATCCATGTTTTCAAATTTTGCTAATGGCAAATTTAAAAAGTATGAAAGTGATTTATAAACAATAAAAATAGAGACCTTACTATTTCTAGTAAAATCTCTGTATTAAAAATTACTCTTAAAGGGACATCCCTTTAGATAAAAAATTTTGAATTGGTTGCGGGGGGAGGACTCGAACCTCCGACCTTTGGGTTATGAGCCCAACGAGCTGCCAACTGCTCCACCCCGCGATATATGAACAATTGTTATTATACAACTTAAGATTATTTATGTCAATACCTTTTACCCATTTTTTATAAATTTCCGGAATTTCCATTACAGTTCAGTCTTAATATTATAGAGTAGTTCTAGATGTTTATATATTAAAATATAAAATTTGTTTTGACCTACTGTTTTAAACAGTTTCTCCAGAACGGTTACCGTAGCGATAAACTCCTTATTTTTTCTTGGTATTGCGTTTGGAAAAATGAATTTTAAATTTTAATATATAAACATTTAGAAGGGGCAATTTTTAATGCGTTACTAAACTGTAACCCCTAAGTTGCTACTTAGATTCTAAAACACAAAAATATTTAGAGAATCTAGCATACTTTAATTATATTATATGCCAAACTCTCTAAAAAATTCCTAAAAAATTATTTATTTAACTCTTTATATCTCTTAATTTTCATAGTAGAAGTCTTCTCAAACTCGCCTTCTTTAATTTCCAAAGATTTAATAGCTTTATAAGAAGTCAATTTTTTATTTACCTCTTTAACATTTTTCCAAATCAAATCATAAATCTCTTTTTCAGAAAGTTTACCATGTAACTCCTCTATTTTTTCATAATCTGGTAAAATTCTAGCAGTAATAATCAATTCTTTTTCTTCCTTCTTACTATTAGCCTCTGGCTTTTTACCATAAACCATAGATTCTTTTATTTCATCAACTTTATCTAAAAGCATTTCAATTTCTTCAGGATAAATGTTTTTTCCATTTTGAGTAACAATAACATTTTTGCTTCTACCTGTTATAAAAACATATCCTTCATCATCAACATATCCAATATCTCCTGAATGGAAATATCCTTCTTCATCTATTGCTTTTTTAGTTTCCTCTTCATCTTCATAATAACCTATCATTAAAGTTGGTGTTTTTATTAATAATTCACCTTCACCATCTTCATTTGGATCTTTTACTTTGATGTCTGCTTGCACAATTGTTTTTCCTGCTGAACCAACACATGTTTTATATTCTGGTGTTACTGCTGATATTGGTGCTGTTTCTGTTAGACCATATCCTTGTAAAAATGTAATTCCTATATCTTCTAGCCAGTTTCCTACTTTTTTATCAATTGGTGCCGCTGCTGAAACTATTATTCTTAGGTTTCCGCCTAAGTTATCATATATTTCTTTGAATACTTTTTTCTTTATATCTATTCCTGCACCTTTTAAAGCATTTGTAACAGATATCATTGTATTTACCATTTTGTCTTTTTTGCTTTTTACTATTTTTTCATTTATTTTTTTGTATAAACTTTCTACTAAAAGTGGAACTGTTAAAATTGCTGTTGGTTTTGCTTCTTGTAAGTTAGGTACTATGTATCTTAATCCCTCACATATTGCTACAGATGCTCCTGTTGCCATAGGAAGTAAAAATCCTATTGTTGATTCGTAACAATGATGTAATGGTAATACTGAAAATAGCATATCTATTGGATATAATTTTACATATGCTGATACAGCATTTATGTTTTCAGCTAAATTTCTATTGTTTAGCATTACACCTTTTGCATTTGATGTTGTTCCTGATGTGAAAAATAATATTTTGAATTCTTCTGGGTCTATTTCTATTTTTTCAAAGCTATTGTCTCCTGATTTTATTATAGCTTTTCCTAAATCTATTAAATATTGCAATCCTACATCTTTTTCTTCTAACTTTTTGTCAGATTTCATTTCAATAAAATATTCTACTTCTGGAATCTTTTCTTTTATTTTTTTGATATCTTCTTCTTTTTTTGGTGAATATATTATTGCAGATGCTCTTGATCTTCTTACTATATTCTCTAATTCATTTATTGGTAATTCTTTGTCTGTTGGTACTGCAATTCCTACTCCGCAAAGCATTGCCATATATGATACATACCATCCGTATTGTGTTTCACCTATAATAATTACTTTTTTATCTTTTAAATTTAGGACATTTATTAGAGCTGTTCCTAGCCCAAATACATCTTCTTTGAATTCCTTATATGTTGTTATTTTGTATGGTGTTTTATGGTCTGGTTTTTCTAATATACAATCTTCATTTGGATATTTTTCTACTGATTGCATGAAAAATTCTTTGACTGTTTTATAATGTGTCATATCTTCATATGGTGTTTCTCTTTTCTTTTTTAAATTCTTTTTCTCTAATTTTTCATAGTCTATTTCATTTAGTTCTTCAACTACATCCAATTTCATTTTTTTGAATTTCATCTTTGGAATTTTAATGTCTCTTAACCCCATTTTTCATTACCTCTTTTATTTTATATTTTTTTACATTGTATATTATACATAAAATCAACAATTTTTTCAAGTCTAGAACAATTGGTCAAAAAATAAACCCAAATATTAAATATCTGCTTAATATTTGAGTTTATTATTTATATTTTTTAATTCTGCATTATTTTAATTATTCTTCTACTTTTTCAAACATATCTTTTCCAACTCCACACATTGGACAAGTCCAGTCTTCTGGTAAATCTTCAAATTTTACTCCTTCAACTTCTTCATCATAAACATATCCACATGCTATACATACATATTTCATAATAAATACCTCCTTAAATTTATTTTATATCATTTTATCAAATTTTAATCATTACTGCAATAGTTGTTAATTATTTTTTATTATATATCAGTATTTTATATCACATAATATTACTAAAAAAATATTGTAAATTATTTGACATTACTAATAAAATATAGTAAACTAACTAATGTAAATTATTTTAAGGGAGAAAAGTATGGAAAAAGAAGATTATAGAAAATATTTAGAAAATATTTCTGAATACTTAAACGTTTGGTCTATATGTTCTTTATATAACAAAGAACATCCATCAGATAAAATTGATTATGCGAACTTAAAAAATTTTATTAATAAAAAAATGTATGAAAAGTTAAGTATAAAAAGATTAGAAAAATTAACTTTTTTTATAAAGCAAAATGTTGGAATGAATCTAATTTTAGAAAATAATAATGAAAAGCATTTAATTGAAAAATCTAAAAAAGAAATGAAACAAGAACTATTAAAAATAATTAAAGATTATGAAGGAGAGAATAAAAATGTTTAAAATAAATAACAATAGCAAATTATCCAAAGGACTAGACAAAGAAAAAGAAATTGAAAGAGCTGACATTCATTCATTTCATAGGTATTATGGAAAACTTATTCCAGCAATTCCAAGTTATTTTATAAAAGAATTTACAAAAGAAAATGATATTGTATTTGATCCATTTTCAGGATCTGGTACCGTAGCAGTAGAAGCAAAAAGATTAAAGCGTAACTTTGTAGGTGTAGAAATAAATCCTTTATCAGTAGAAATTGCAAAAACTAAAACATATAATTTAGATGTTGAAATATTAGATAAAATCAATAATGAATTAGTAGAAATAATTGAAAACGATAATTCTGATATTAGAGAAGAAGAAAAACCTTATATTATGAATAGAGATCACTGGTTTAAAGATTTTGTGCAAAAGGATTTAATAAGAATTAAAAAAGATATTGATACATACTTTGATGAAAATCAAAATTATAATATTGAATATAAAAAATTTTATTTATTAACTTTATCAGCAATAATAAAAAATGTAAGTAATGCAGATACAAGGCATGTATTCCCTGGATTTAGTAAAAGAATGCATCAATTAGAAGAAGAAGGAAAACTTCATATAGATGTAAAAGCATCTTTTAAAAGAGCTGTAAAGTCCAGAAGTAAAGCATACTCAATATACAAAAATAATCAAAACTATACAGAAATATTAGAAGGAGATTCAACAGAAATCGATTTATCTAAATATGAAAATAAAATTGATTTAATTGTTACAAATCCACCATATATCTCATCAGTTCGTTATATTGAAACATTAAAGCTTGAAATGTATTGGATGGAAGTTATAAGAAGCCTTGATGAATACAATACTTTAGCTCATGAAATGATAGGAAATGACAAATTAAAAAAAGAAGAATGTAAAGATATAGAACTAACTAATTATCAAGAAATAAATGATGTTATTAACGATATGTATAATATTGATATAAAAAGTGCTAAAATAATTGGAGAGTTTTTCAACAAAATGGAAAAAGTCATAATAAAAATGTCAAAATTACTAAAGAAAAACAAGTATTTAGTCATGAAAATATCAGATAGTAAAATGAAAAAGAAAAAAATTTCTACTGGTGAATTTTTAAATTTGATTGCTGAAAAAAATGGACTTAAGCTAAAAGATGTATTTTTAGATGAAATAAATAACAATAGTAGATCATTAACAACAGCAAGAAATACATATAGTGATATAATAACACATGATTATATAATAATTTGGGAGAAAATATAATGTATGATAATATTCAAACAATAAGATATATGGGAAATAAAAATAAACTTTTAGATTTTATAATTCCTGAAATAGAAGAAATAACACCAGAAGGAACTATTATATGTGATTTAATGAGTGGGACTAATTCTATAGGATATGCCTTAAAAAGCAGATATACAATATATGCAAATGATGTTCAAAAATATAGTGAATGTATAGCTAAAGCTTTGATTGAAAATAATACAGTTACAATCAATCAAAAATCAGCAAAAAAAGATCTAGAAGAAAATTACAAAAAAAATCTTGAAGAAAAAAAGTACAATTTCTTTTATAAAACATACTCAGATACATATTTTTCTGAAACACAATGTCTAGATATTGATTCAATTAGATATGCAATAGAACAGATACAAAATGAAAATAAGAAAAATTTATACTTAACTGTATTAATGAGTGTCATGTGTAAAGTTGAGTCTACAACTGGACATTTTGCACAATATATGCCTAAAGATCATAAAAGAGTTATTCCTTTAAGGAATATGAATGTATGGGATGAATTTTTAGAAAAATGTACTGATTTTAAAACTATTATAAATAATAATATGCAAAACAAATCATTTAATTTAGATTATAAAGAATTGATAAAATTAGATGAAATTAGGAATGTTGAAACTTTTTATTTAGACTCACCATATTCTGGAGAGCAATATTCTAGATTTTATCACATTTTAGAAACGATAGTTAAATATGATAATCCAATTGTCTCATATAAAGCAAAATATAGAAATGACAGATTTATGTCAGGCTTCTGTTACAAAAGTAAAGTAAGTAACGAATTTGAAAATATTATTAAATTCTGCAAACAAAATAATTCTAATTTAGTAATAAGTTATTCAAATAAAGGAGTAATTGATTGTGAAAAATTAGAAGATTTATGTAGAAAATATTATGAAAATGTTGATATTAAAACATATGATTATAAACATTCTACACAAGGTAAAGGAACTAATGAATTATTAGAATATTTATTTATATTAAGAAGAAACTAAAAAAGGATTATATTTGAATAATCCTTTTTAATCCTTTATATCTATTTTTGAATACGTTAAATTCTTCCAGTCTACTTCGTAAGCCTCTTTTTCTTTTGTTGTATCATTAGCACATAAGAAAACTTTTGGAATATTATCTCCATATTCAGTTAAGTATGGGCTAAATATTTTTTTAATATTGTCAAAATCCCATTTCTCATCAGCATACAACCAGGCATCTTTCCATACCGGGTCTTTATAATGATTATGTAAAATATAATTTTTCCATTTATGTTCTAACTCTAGTTTTTGCGTAGTACCACCAGAAAACTTTAAAGTTACATCAACTCCTCCAGAAGATGAAACTTCATAATCAACTACTTTTTTATCATAAATAAAAAATGTCCTTTTCCAGTCTAAAAAGTTTTTAAGAAATACCAAAAATTCTTCTTGCTCTGTTTCTGATTTTTGTACTATACTATCATCAGCTATCTGTGTTCTTACTGTTTTCCAATCATAAGCTAGTCTTTCTTCAATATTTCCATTTTGACCTGATATTTTTTCTAAACTTTCATCTAATGTCAAATAAGGATATACATTTCCCTTATTATCATAAAATTTTTTGGCTTTCTTGTCAAAACACATGAACAATGGTGTCTTTGTTAATATTTCTTTACTATCTATTACATAAAATTCTTCCCAATAGTTGTCATATGATGGAATTGCAAATAACGGATGAATGTTAAACTGTTTTATTTTTGGTCCTTTTAAATAATCTAACATATTAAATTCAACTACATCATCAGATGTAAATGTGTTAAATAATATTCTTAAAAAATATTTATCATCTTTAGATTTTAAAACTGCTATTTTCTTAAAATTAGTATTATCTCTAACAAGTTTAAAATCTTTATTTTTTTCTAAAAATTTTTTTATATGAGCCTGATCTTCTCTTATAGAAAAGTTTTTAGCTTCTTTTTCTAGTAATTTTTTTAATTCGATATTATTTGTATAAGCACAATATTTTTCTGCATCTAAAATAATTTCTCCCTTTTTAAATGCATTAAATAATCTGTCAGTTTTACCGATTCCATAATAACATGTATACTTATTATTCTTTTTAATATAACCTCTTAATGTTACTAGTGTTGAAAAATTACCTCTTAATCCTCCTAAATTAGTATCATCTAAAAATTTATAATCTTTTTTATCTTTTCTAGTTCTAACTAATTCAGGTTTTATTTCATGTGCAATTTTAATTAAATCATTTGTATTATAATATTTTGCTTCTTTAGCAAATTTAGATATAAATAAAGCTAAATATAATATTTTAGGCAAATCAATAGCAAATTTCATAACTATCACCTCTCACCCCTATATTATAGCATTATTACTAATTTTTGTCAAAAATACGAAAAAAATGTTAGTTCAAATAATATCTCTTTTTACCAACAAACAATACTTACCAAATACACTATATATGTTAAAACAAATACAATTCCATTACCCCTAGTCATTTCATTTTTCTTACCTACAAATGGGAATAAGCCTAAGATAATTGAACCCACAATTAAAAGTATTATATTACTATCATAACTTTTTGAATAGTTTATAGGTGTCAATGCAGCTGATACCCCTATTATTAGCAATATATTAAATAATTGTGAACCTAAAATATTTCCAATTGCCATATCTGTTTCGCCCTTTCTAGTTGCTGCAATAGAAGTTATTAATTCTGGTAAGCTTGTACTAAAAGCTACTATTGTCAAGCTTATCAATTTTTCACTTATGCCTAAAATTTTTGCTATTTCTACACTATTATTTACTACTAAATCTCCTCCTAATTTTAAACCTACTATTCCTATAATAATTCCAAATAATGACTCCCATAATGGTACCTTTTTATTTTCTTCTGTTCTTATTTCTAATATTCTATCTTCTTTGTCAAACTCTTCTCCTTTTTTTGCCATTATTAAATTGTAAATTATAAACAAAATGCAAAATACTAATAATATTATTCCTTCTTCTCTTGTGATAATATTTATTTGTTCTCCTGTCCCATTTATGCATAAAAAGAACAATAATATTGTTGCTAATATAGTAAATGGGATTTCGAATAATCTTGTTTCTTTTTTAAATACTAATGGTCTAATTATAGAACACACACCTAATATTAAAAACATATTTGCAATATTGCTTCCTACAACATTTCCAATTGCTAAATCTGAATGACCTTCTAATGCTGATGTTACACTTACTACTAATTCTGGCATTGATGTTCCTATTGCTACTATTGTTAATCCTATTACTATCTCTGGTATATGGAATCTTTTCGCAATTTCACTTGCTCCATCTACTAAAAAATCTGCACCTTTTATTAGTAAAACAAATCCTATTATTATCATTATAATATTTAAAAGCATATTTTTCATCTTCCTTTTTTCTATAATTTAGTAGCAAAAATTCCAATAATAAAACCCAACATATTGCCAATAGCTGACATTCTTCCTTTATATAGTTTATTTGATTCTGGTATTAATTCTCCTGATACGATATACAACATTGCACCTGCTGCAAAGCTTAAGCAAACAGCAATTACAGCTTCTGATATTGATCCAACAATTGCTCCAAAAAATGCTCCTATTCCTGTTGTTATTCCTGATAAAATTACATAAAAAATGACTTTTGATTTCTTCATTCCACCATTTTTCATAGGCACTGACATTGATATTCCTTCTGGTATATCATGCAAACAAATTGCTATTGCTAAACCTAACCCTAATCTTAATGATGCTTCAAAACCAGAACCTATTGCTAATCCTTCAGGGAAATTATGTATTGCTAATCCTATAGATACAATTATTCCTGTTCTTAGCAAATCATTTTTACTACTGTATTCTTTTTGTTTTTTATTAAATTTATTTTGAACAAATATATCACAAAAAATCATTGATATAACACCAAATATTACTCCTAAAACTACTCCATAAATGTTGCTTATCCCTAAGGCTTCTGGCACTAAATCAAAACATATTACTGCCATCATTAATCCTGATGCAAATGATAATATAAAGCTTAAGAATTTATTTGAATTCTTTTTTATGACTATCCCTAGTATTCCACCTAGTGTAGTTCCAAATGTACCAAAAAATAATCCTAATAATGTTGTTTTTAAAATCTCATTCATTGCAAAACTCCTTAAAATTTACTTTATTCAAGTATATTTTAGAGAGATCCCTTTTATTCACATTTATATAATTGTTATAATTTAAAACATTTTATATTAATTATGTTTGTTCGCTTGATTTTGAAGTAAAAATATTGTAATATGTTAGCAACCTTACGCTAAGAAAGGCTAGCCCCTTCTAAAGGGCGGAAAGGGGGTTATGATTTTGAATACTAGCGATCTAATTCTTCATTTAGTTGATAAGTACATAGCTGAAAAAGAAAAAAACTTTATGTTACAACAAAAGTTAGAGCAACAAAATCAACAAATGCAAGATGACAACAAAGTTAAGACTATCTAGCAGTATTTAGTCGTAGAGCAGATTCGTGGTCTGCTCTATTTTTTTGCATAAAAAAGTATGTGCATTCGTGGTACACATACTGCTATGACTTGAATACTAGCGACATTCAAAGTTCATTTAATTTGTAACTTAATAATAACACATTATTTTAAATTTGTCAAACACTTTTCAAAGCCATATTACAACATAATATATCAAAATTTTAATATTATTATTCTTCATCGCCTTTTAGTCTTTCAGCTCTATCTGCTGCAATTAAATTGTCAACCATTTCATCAATATCCCCATTTAAGAAATTCTCCATTTGATAAATGCTCATACCAATTCTATGGTCTGTAATTCTTCCTTGAGGATAATTGTAAGTTCTTATTTTTTCACTTCTATCCCCAGAACCAACTTGAGATTTTCTTGCATTTGCAACTTCACTATCTTGTTTTTGTTTCTCTATTTCATAAAGTTTAGTTCTAAGCATTCTCATTGCATTATCTCTATTTTGGAATTGAGACCTTTCAGTTTGACATTCAACTACAATTCCTGTTGGTTCATGTATAAGTCTTACGGCTGATGATGTTTTATTAATATGTTGTCCACCAGCGCCTGAAGAACGGAAAACTTCCATTTTTATATCTGCTGGGTTTATTTCTATTTCAACATCTTCAACAACTGGAAGCACTGCAACCGTAGCTGTTGATGTATGAATTCTACCACTACTTTCTGTATCTGGAACTCTTTGAACTCTGTGTACACCACTTTCAAATTTTAACCTACTATATACACCTTTTCCAGTAACCATAAAAGTTATTTCTTTATATCCACCAAGACCTGTTTCATTTTCATTTAAAACTTCCACTTTCCAATGTTTTCTTTCAGCATACATTGTGTACATTCTAAATAAGGTTCCAGCAAATAGTGCTGCTTCTTCTCCACCAGCACCTGCTCTAATTTCACAGATAATATTTTTATCATCATCTGGGTCTTTTGGAATTAACAAAAATTTTAATTCTTCTTCTAATTTTGGTAGTTTTTCTTTATTATCATAATATTCCATTTCAGCCAATTCTTTAAGTTCTTTGTCCTCCATCATTTCTTTGGCTTCTTCCATTGCTTGCTTTGCTTTTTTATATTCTCTAAATTTTAATACTACATCTTCAATGCTTGCATGTTCTTTCATCAATTTTTGCCATTCTGATTGATTTGATATTACTTCTGGGTCACTTATCATTTTTGTTAATTCTTCATATCTTTTTTCTACTGCTTCTAATTTCTCAAACATAAAAATTCTCCTTTCACTACGCTTCGCTCCGTTCATCGTCATCCAAAATTAAGATAGTTGTTGAGGCTTCGCCGATTACAAATATCTTATGCAAATTTTGTCTGCCAAGTCTTTTATTCTCTTGGTATTATACTATATTTTCCTTTATTTTACAAGTAAATTTTTATAACAATTAATGGTGCTAATATATTGCATCAAATTTATTTTATTGCAGTTATACAAATATCTCCTATACTTTATCTTTCGTTTTATATTTCTATACCTTGCATATTTTCCTTTGTTATTTCTGCCTAAAAATATAAAATTATTTGTATTTTTATATATTCTACTTTTTCCATTTAATTGTAAATGTTCTTTTTCTAAAAAATCTTTAATTTTTTCAAAACAGTATTTCAAATATTCTTTTGATTCATTAAATAATAAGAAATCATCTTGGTATCTAACATAATATTTAATTTTTAGTTCTTCTTTTATGTAATGGTCTAAGTCATTCAAATAAAATATTGCTAATGCTTGGCTTGTCATTGTTCCAATGCATAAACCATTTTCTTCACTATCTATTATTTTAAACACTATATCTATTGCATCTTTATCTTTTATTTTTCTTTTTAGCTTTTCTTTTAATATTTCTTTATCAATACTTGCAAAAAATTTTGAAACATCACATTTTAATATATAATAATCTTTATACTTAATTTTGCACTTTCTGTTATATTCTTTTGAATATTCTAATCCTTTATGTGTTCCCATACCTTTTCTACTTGCCACGTTTTGGTCTATTAAGCATGGCATTATTGATGGATATAAAATGTGTCTTGCTACTAAATGATTTATAACTTTATCTTGTAAGTTTTGGCTTACTATTCTTCTTTGTTTTGGGTCATATATTGTAAAAACATTATATTTTCCAACTTCATATGTTTTACTATTTAATATATTATATATTCTTGATATATAAATACATTTATATTGTTTATAGTTTTGTACTTTGTTTTTATTTTTTACATTTTTACATACTTCATCAAATGCTGATATTATATTTTCCATTTTACAAATTTCTTGATATAAATTATTTTTTCTTTTCATATTTTTTTATTTTAAAACAAAAAGTAGTAAATCTATGATATTTACTACTAAAAACAGTTCTAAAATATACTCCTTTTCAATTTTATTTTACTCACAAATATATTTATCTTTTTTAGGAAAGTTTTCCATATTTTTATCTATGTTTACTATTAATTCTCT